>CAMVPZ010000006.1 GCA_947169505.1 uncultured Pseudomonadota bacterium | reverse complement strand
AAAACATTCCACGAAGAATGAAACCATGCTATTTTTTTCGCATTTTTAATTTGTTTTAATTCATTATGAAAACCAAAATCATGATAATCAATAAATACATCAATATCTTTGAATTTGTGCATAACAAATAAACGTTTTATATTGCGATATATATCACGCATAAAATGAATACCTATTCTCCAAAGAAAAAAATGTGGCAAATTTGTTCCAAGCCATTTACAAGAATACAAAGAATACAATTTAATTTGCGGATGCTTTTGAAAATATTCACGATAAATTGGTGTTTTAACATCAACATATGTAATCAAAGATATTTCAATATTTTTATACTTTGATAATTCATCCAATGTGCGCACCAGCACAGATTCAACTCCGCCCATCTGCATATCACGCAAACAAAAAGCAACCCGTAATTTTTTCATTTATTTCACTGCAATAAAATCATAAATTTTTTCACGCAAATCGTACCATTCGTTTGGCACGCTATCAAACACACCCATTTTGTTCATTTCGATAAATTCCGTTCGTGCTTCATTAATCTCTTGTTCAGTTTTAAAATATTTCAATTTACGGAAAGCCCAATTTACAAAAAACCACATAAATTGTGATTGCCATTTTTTCATTTGGTCGCTATCCGCTTTTTCTTTATACAATTTATAAGCGTGTTTAATCCCAGTACATAAACATTTCATAATTTTTAATTGTTTTGCAGACAAAACTATTCCGCCAAAATTTGGTATGTAATAATAAAGCGGTAAATTCACAACTGTCACACGTGGACGTTTTAACATAACCTCACTCCACCATGGAAAATCTTCAAACAACAAACCTTTGATAAAAGGTATATCTTTGATTAAAGATTTTTTATACATATTTTTCCAAACCTGACAATGTTTAATTAACCATTTACGATTTGGATTGTTTTTATTATGTGCACGTTCCGTAGCATATTCAAAAACATCATCTGTTGTTCGTGTTTCCAGATTTTTCACATCATATTTTTTTCGAATACCAAAAGGCACAACATTATCTGTATCCATATGTAAAAAATGTCGAACCATTAATTGCGGGCGATAAAATCTGTCATACGCAAAAGATACAATATCGGCTTTATTTTTTTCCGCCATTTCATAAGCAATTTCCATAGTCTGTGGATGAATAAAATCATCACTGTCTAAATACATAATGTATTTACCTTTGGCATACGGCATACCGGCATTTCGGGCATCAGATAATCCACCATTTTTTTTATGAATCACAACAAAACGTTTATCTTGTTTTGCATATTCTTCAGCAATTTCGCCAGATTTATCAGGCGATTCATCATCGACACAAATTGCCTGCCAATCTTGAAAAGTTTGATTTTTAACACTGTCCAAACACCGGCGCAGATATTTTTCCACACCCCACATTGGAATAATTATTGAAATTTTTGGTGTTGCCATATATACCCCCTACATTTTATTTATCATAACATCTGCAAAAGACCCAGGAATTATATTTTTTGCCCATGGACTGTTATACGTAGTTTTTTGGAAAAAAGCATGCGATGTTATTTCATCAAAAATCTTTTTATCAAAAGGTTTTGCACCGTATGTCCACCAAAGCGCATGGGTTGGATCTTGATCAACATGCGGCATTTTTGCAAAATATTTTTTTGCTCTTTCATCATTTTCAACCAATGTTTTAAACAACAATTGATGCATAAAATAATCAAAGTTATGGTTTTCACGCATCCAATAATCCAAAATCATCGCACGCCACGCAGCCAATAAGTACGAACCTTTGCGCGCCCTTATAAAACAATTTTGCATGTATGAATATGGCGAGCCAACATTTTGTCCAGCCATATAAACAAAGAAATCTTCATCAACAATCCAATCAGGAATTGGTCCTGTTGCAAATCCTGTTGAATCCAACCAAAAACCACCATGTTCATACAATAATTCTACACGACAAATATCTGCAAAATGTGCGTGTTTAATTTTTCCCTCTTTTCGTTTTTCAATTATTTCTTTTGGCAAAGTGATATAATCAAAAATATTATTTTCATCCAAAACAACTAATTCTTGTTTACAATTTTTACGAATATTCCTGAAACATGCTTTTACCAGTGGTGGTGCATTATCTTCACCTTGTAACCAAAGTGTAAAAATCTTTTCATTTTTATCATTTTTTATCACTTTGCTTTCTTTCACAGCATCAACCGCCGGCAAATAGCGTTTAAAATAATTTGGTATAACGGATGTTAAAACCCGGCAACGTCGTGCACGTCTGTGTTCACGTGACCACCAAAAAGGATTTAAAATATGCCCAAATAAAATTATTTTAAACAATGCATAATTTCGTGCAAAACTCATAAAAAATCCTTTGTTTATGTATTAATGCGGGCAATATGCCCGCACATTTTTATATTAATTAATCACCTTCGACACCGTTTCCATCGTCTTCATCAATTGGGCCAGTTGTCATTTCTTCTGCAATCCCATTAGATTTCGCCATGATTTTATCCAACAATTCTTTTTGGGCATCTTCATGATCTTTTAACCATTGACGTGCATTCGCTTCGCCCTGACCAATACGTTCATTGTTGTACGAATAGAACGATCCGGCCTTTTCAATAAAGTTATATTTTACACCCATATCCAATATTTCACTTATTCTTGAAATACCTTCACCATACATGATTTTGAAATCAACCGTACGGAAAGGTGGTGCAACTTTGTTTTTAACAATTTTAACACGGGTATCATTTCCAACAATATTTTCTTTATCTTTGATGGCGCCAGTTCTGCGAATATCCAAACGCACAGAAGCATAAAATTTCAAAGCATTTCCACCCGACGTAGTTTCTGGATTTCCAAACATAACACCAATCTTCATACGGATTTGATTGATAAAGATTAATAATGTATTACTGCGTGAAACAGAGCCCGCCAATTTTTTCAAAGATTGCGACATTAAACGTGCGGTCGTTCCAACAAAAGAATCACCGATGTTTCCTTCTAATTCAGCCTTGGGCACCAAAGCCGCCACAGAATCAATCACGACAACATCAACCGCACCAGATTTAATAAGTGTATCCGCAATTTCCAAAGCTTGTTCCCCAGAATCAGGTTGTGAAATAATTAAATTAGCAACATCAACACCCAATTTTTTTGCATATGATGGATCCAAAGCATTTTCAGCATCAATATATGCACATGTGCCACCTTTCTTTTGTGCCTCTGCCACTGCATGCAGCGCCAACGTAGTTTTACCAGAACTTTCCGGACCATAAATTTCAACAATACGTCCACGTGGATAACCACCAATTCCAAGTGCAATATCCAAACCAAGCGACCCTGATGAAATTGCCTCGATATTTTGTTGTGAACCATCGCCCATTTTCATGATGGCTTCTTTACCAAATTGTTTTTGAATTTGCGCCAATGCCGATTCCAAAGCCGGATTTTTTGCTGGCGCTGTTTCTTTTGCTGCTTCTTTTTTAGCCATTTAAAACCCCTTTCGTTTATACCGAAATCATACAAAGAAAAAAGGCATAACGCAAGGTTTATTATTTTAACGTCTTGACCATAAAACAATAGTTGACAAAACCCCCATAACTGCGGTTATCAACCATACTGCGGATGTAGAATTAAATATTGCAATACATATACCACCCAAAATCGGTGTTAAAACGCTTGGGAAATTTACACTGGTTCTAAACACACCATAATATTTTGATTGGTATTGCTTTGGCATATCGTTGAAAAACAATAAATCATGACACGCTTCCATAAACGCACCCGATATTTGCCACAATACGAATAACGATAACAAAAAGTACCCTGATGCAAACGTTGCCAAAATTGAAAATATCGAAAAAGAAACAAATCCAATAGTTAACCAAATTTTCACACCATATTTTTTAATCAAACGTCCAATAAAAGATTCAACAATTATGAATGGCAATATTCCCAAAGACAAAACAATACCCAACGTTTCACTGGAAAAACCATTTTCAATAACAACAATCGGCACATACAAAAGACGCATCGCACGCAACGCATAATATCCAAAATTCACAACATATGCACGCAACATACCATCTTTCTTGAAAAACGACAAAGCCGTTATTCGCAAAGCACGCCACGTTTTTCGCATATTGACACGTTTTATAATTTTATCTTGTTGTACAATACCAAAATGTTTAAAAAATAATAATCCAGATAAATATACCATACCCGCCGCCAAAAGAGGCATTCTGTAATTTCCACCGAAAAATGATACAACACTCATCGCAAACATTGGCGCAACAAAAGCGCCGATATTAACCCACAATAAATATCGTGCGTTTAATTTTGCCATTCCTATGCCTTTGGAAAAATCAGACATAAAAAGTGGCAATAAAATATTTAAAATTGTTAATGCAAATTGCGCCATAAAATCCAAAGAAATAAACGTTCCAGGTTTCACAGAAAAACTCATCATACAATAACATGCACCAAGAAAACTAAGAACTATACCCAACAATTTTGTTTTGGTAAACCAATGCAAAATTTCCGTTGAAAACAATCCAACAAACATCGAAAACACAGCAATTATTGCAGCATAAATACCAACCGCACTGGATGCCAATTCTTCATTAAAAAATAATTTAAAAATTTCAAATAATACCAACGAATAAACGGCGCTGACCACACTGCTGGCAAAACCGGTAAAAAGTCCCAGATTTGTAAACGAAAAACCTGTTACATTTCTTTTAAACGAAAGATATTTTTCTCTTCTCATTTTGTCCCTTGTATTCATAAATATATCATATATGAAAATATTTTATAAATACTTTTTTTATTAAACATATCTTGAAGTATTAGAGTGAGTCAAAGCAATTGCAATCGCATCGCTTTCATCACTTGTCTTTGGATGTGCATCCGGCAACAATATAGACAACATTTTATATATTTGATCTTTGTCTGCATGTCCCATTCCTGTCAAAGCCTTTTTCACTTTGTTCGGTTCATATTCAAATACTGGTATTTCCTTAACCGCCACCGCAGTTATTGCTGCCGCACGAGCATGTCCCAACAATAATGTAGTTTTGCTGTTATTATTAACAAAAATAATTTCTATGGCGCATTCATTCGGTTGAAATTTTTCGCACAATTCATTAATGCCATTAAATATATATGCCAACCTTTGCGAAAATTCCATTTTTGTCGGCGGTAATATAACACCACTGGCAATATATTTACGTGATGAACCAGCAACTTCTATTATCGCCCACCCTGTATGCAAAAGTCCTGGATCAATTCCAATTATACGTTTCATTTTTATTTCCGTATTGTTATTTTTGCGACCGCATCATATCCATAATATTTATTTATTTGTTTTTTACAATCTTCAACTTTATAAGATAATTCCAGCGCAAATGCGGCCGACACAGGACGTAAAACAATATTAAATTTTTTATCACGTGTTTTTCGCACAGCCACAACATTTGCAATATTTGATATATCACTTGATACCACATCTTTCCATTTTTTTGCCAAATCTGCATCAGCAGTTCGCCCACCAAAAATTTCCATCAAACCACCAAAAGCCGCAGCCAAAGTTTGTGGGCGATTTTTGCGAACATCCAAATTTATTTTTTTATCTTGGTTTGACATAAGTATATTCCTTTGGCATTAAAATAAACATTTGCCCCTGGGAATGTTGACCATGCGCAACCTGGTATGCTTCGTCCCCAGAACCAAAGAATATATCAGCACGTATCCATCCACGTATTGCGCCACCTGTATCTTGCGCAATCATTAAACGGTTAAACGACCGACCATCAGACAAATTGGTATTGATATACACAGGCAATCCCAAAGTGTAAATAGTATCATCCATCGCAATAGAACGTATTTTCGAAAGCGGAGTCCCCAATTTTCCAATCACACTGTGTTGCGGCGTTTCGTAAAAATATACATATCTTGGGTTGTTATAAATAACTTCTTTCGCCAACTTTGGATTCTGTTTTAAATGTGTCCAAACCGCATCAGCACTGTATCCACCCGCCGGTTTAATGCCACGTTCTTTTAATTGCCCACCAATAGATTTAAATGGCATATCATTAACCGCAGCAAAATTTAATTTAACCAATGTTCCATCTTCTAATTTTAACATACCACTACCTTGGATTTGTAGATTTTGAACATCAACTATATTTGCCCAATACAATATGCGCCCTATTTTTTTATTCACAATATCTTTTTTTGCAACACCTTTATAATTAACACCATTTGTTGGCACACCCATAATCGGTTCGTTGCATTTTGCGCTCTGTTTTCTGCATCCATCAATCACAGGCGAATAATACCCGGTATACGTTCCTGTTTTTTTACCATTATCATCATAAACTTGGTATGGTTGAAAATGTGATTCGAACCATGCACGAACTGTTTTAACATCAGCCGAAGCACTTGGCAACATATTACACTTTTCTTGTAATAACGCAGAATCTGGCACAACCGAACCTTTGTATTGAATTTTCGCTTTGCACGTATTACGAAATGCCTGCAAAGCATATCTTACATCGTCATTATTCCAACCCGGCAAAGACGAATATGACACAGGTTTTAGATTAGATGGCACCCGGGAATCATCCCCAACATGCATGGGTGTTGACAAATCACAGCCCGCCACAGCGACTAAAAAGCCGAAAATTCCAATAATTTTGCCAAATTTACATGTTTTAAACATTTTTATCATCCCCTCTTGTAAAAACAGATTCTTAATGCTATATTATCATAAAACCGAGGATAAAAAAAGGAGCAAATACATGCCAAAGTTTAATATTATATCTCAATTCTTAAAAGACATCTCTTTTGAAAGCCCAAATGTACCAGAATTATTCTTTAAACAAGACTCTGGCCAGGCTAAAATCGAAATCAACCTGGACATCAATATCAAAGGTGCTGAAAACAATTTATTTATGGTTGATTTGATTACCAAAGTTCATTCTAAATTGGATGCCGATAATAAAACTATATTCATGATTGATGCAACATATACTGGCATGGTTCAATACGAAGAAAAAGATGAAGAAGTCAAAAAGAAAACATTGTTAATTGATGTTCCAACATTGTTATTCCCATCTGTTCGTGCATTGGTAACAAGATTGACTGCAGAATCCGGATTCCCTGCATTTGTTATGCAGCCTGTTGATTTCGCAGATTTGTATGAACAAAGACAAAATGCTGCAAAACAGGCATCTCAAAAACCTGCAAATCAGTAGAATAAAAAATAAAAAACCGCCAATTTGGCGGTTTTTTTAACGTTGATTGTTTTTACCGATACATTCCCGACAAATTTCTGCACATTCTTGTGATATATCACGATATACATTTGTTTTTGAATTATAATGTTCTTTTGGAACCAACAAAGTATTCTTATTCATTTCCACATATCCAATATGATATTTTTGTTCCAATTCCGCCAATCTTTTACGCAAAAGACACTCGCCAGATGGACAAACATTAATACCACGTTGTACATACGAAAATATCACAGTTTGAATTTTCGGTTGTTTTTTAAATTCAACCGGATTTTCTTGTTCTTTTTTACGGTTTTCGACACAACAAGAAGTGCATATTTGCATAACTTTATCTTCTAAACGAAAAATATTTCCATCAAAACCATTTCCCAAAACAGCGAAATGTGGCACCACCAAATTTCCGTTTTCCAATACAGTATATTTTATTTTACGTTGTTTTTGTAATTCTGCCAATTCTTTACGCAATTTACAATTTTCTTTTGTCATGCCATATGGACAATCTTGACCAATTACATCATATGACAGTATTTTCATTTTCATACCATTTCCTTTTATCCGCCCGATTATGCAGCAGCCGTAAATACTTTTTGAACATCATCATTGGCATCCAGCGCATCAACCAATTTTTCGATTTTTGCATATGCTTCATCATCCAAATCCATTGGCATATTTGGAACCCATGTCAATTCAGCATTTTCAGGTTCGCCCAATTTATCACTTAATGCTTTTTGAACATTCATGAAATTATCAGGTTTAGTTGTGATGATAAAACCTTCTTCGCTGGCTTCCAAATTATCAGCGTCGACTTCCATAACCAATTCCATCATTTCATCTTCTGTTTTACCGATGGATGCAGGATACATAATTTGCCCAACATGAGAAAACATAAATACCACAGAACCTTCTTCACCCATATTTCCACCATTCTTGGCAAAAATATTGCGAACTTCTGGCACTGTTCTGCGTGGATTATCAGTTAATGCTTCAACAATCACAGGAACAGCACCCGGACCATAACCTTCATATCTTACGGCCACGAAATTATCAGTATTTGTACCCGATGCTTTATCAATAGCACGTTTAATATTGTCATTTGGCATGGAATTTTTACGTGCTTGTAAAATTGCCAAACGCAATCTTGGGTTATTATCAGGATTTTTATCGCCCAATTTTGCCGCCATAGTTATTTCACGTGCCAGTTTTGTAAACAAACCGCTGCGTGCTGCATCAACCAATCCTTTTTTGTGTTGGATGTTGTGCCATTTACTGTGTCCACTCATATTTGACCTTTTGATTAAAATATATTAAAATTACCAGCAAAGGATAACAAATGATTGGAAAATTGCAAGGTGTAATTGATTATATTGGATCCGATTATGTAATTTTGATGGCGGGTCCTGTTGGATATAAAGTCTATACCCCGGAAACTTTTACACCCAAAACCCCAGCAACCCTTTGGATTGAAACAATAGTTCGTGAAGATTCAATACGTTTATTTGGTTTTTCAAATATTGCTGCACAAAACCTGTTTAATCAATTAACTACGGTTTCTGGTGTTGGGCCAAAGGTTGCACTGGCAATAATGGGGACCATAAAAACAGAAACTTTGATGACCGCAATCGCAAGTGGTGATGCAAAAACTATTGCAACCGCACCCGGGGTTGGGAAAAAAGTTGCTGAAAAAATCATAGTTGAATTAAAAACCAAAATGGGTGGTGGCAATTTTGACTTTGGTGATACTGCTGGCGGTGCTTTGCCCGATTTGTTGGCAGCGTTGGAATCTTTGGGATATCGTCGTATGGATATTATTGACATGGCGCAACATTTGGTATCACAAAATCCCATGATGGACGTATCAAAATTGGTTCCAATGGCATTGAAAGAAATCAGTGGAAAATAAAACATGAACAACGATACAATCTTTGCTTTATCATCAGCACCTGGTAAATCTGGTGTTGCAGTTATTCGTATATCTGGTGATGATTTATCAAAACTTTTTAAACAAATTATAAACAAAAAGAAATTTGATTCACGTCATGCCTATTTTACCAATTTGCGTGATGATAATGATGATTTGATTGACCAATGTATCGCAATTTATTTTAATGCACCCAATTCTTTTACCGGCGAAGACATTATTGAAATACATTCACATGGCGCCCCAGCGGTAATAAATAAAATCTTTGAATTTTTGCGTAAAAATGGTTGTCGTATTGCAAACCGTGGTGAATTTTCAAAGCGTGCTTTTTACAATAATAAAATGGATTTGACCGATGTTGATGGTTTAATCGCCCTGCTTAATGCACAAACAGACAAACAAAGACAAAACGCATTAAAATCTTTGACCGGACATGATTCCATAATTTATAATTCTTGGCGGGAACAAATGATTGAAATTTCTGCCTATGGTGCGGCCATACTGGATTATGCGGATGATGAATTACCGAAAAACATAGATAAAAAAATAATCACAAAAACAAAAAAATTATTGGAAGAAATAAAAACGTCTCTTTCGAATTCTCGTGCGACCCGTGCAATACAAAATGGTTTTAATATCGTATTGATTGGAAAAACCAATGTTGGTAAATCTTCAATATTTAACAAATTGGTCGGTTCAAATCGTGCAATAGTGTCCGATATTGCCGGCACTACACGTGATGTAGTATCTGCACAAATTGATATTGACGGTTATTTGGTAAATCTGGCTGATACCGCCGGGATTCGTAAATCAAAAAATGCTATTGAAAAAATAGGAATTGAACGCACACACGAAGAAACAAAAAATGCTGATTTAATTTTGTATGTATATAACGAATTACCCAAAGAAATAAAAACAGATGGGATAACAATAATAAATAAAAGTGATTTAATAAAAAACAAAAACAATCGTCATGTAATTTATACATCTGTTAAAACGGGTGCTGGTTTTGATAAATTATTAAAAACAATCAAAGAAAAAATGCATGAATTAATGGATGGCAACGAAGCAAAAATCTCTGTCAACGAACGCACACATGAATTGTTAACACAAACAATAAAAGAATTGGAACACGCAATAAATAAATATGATGGCAATTACGATATATTTGCAGAACACGTAAGACGTGCGGCCGACAGCATTGGAAAAATATTGGGCATAATCACAACAAACGAAATTGCCGATATGACATTTTCAAGACTCTGTTTGGGTAAATAAAAAACCGCCCATCTGGGCGGTTGTTTTTTATTCTTTTCTATCTAGATATTTGCCATCAATCAAATTCTTACGAACTTCATGATGTTTAATCTTTTGTGTGCTGGTCGTTGGCAAATCTTCTGTCGTCATCGCAAAGTGAGTCACCCATTTATATGATGCTACTTTTTTATTTGCTTCTGCAACAGATGCAGCCAATTTTTCCATTGTCATGCTTGGTTCAACCTGGAAAACACCATATGCAACAGTTTTATCACCAACTTTGTGTTCAAAAACCGCAACATTTTTGACGCCTTCTATTTCCATAAACAGTGCTTCCAATTCATCGGGATAAACATTTTTTCCAGAATCCAAAACAATCACTTGTTTTTTACGACCCGCAAAATGTAATTCACCGTTTTTATCCATGTACATCATATCACCAGTATTAAAGAATCCCTTTTCATCAAACACAGTTGCATTAACTTCGTCATTATTAAGGTATCCATTAAATACTTGATGTCCACGAACCCATAAAATTCCAACACCATTTTCATCTTTATCACGAATTTCACATTCGTTATTGGAAGTTGGCGCACCAACAGAATAAGCCAATCTTTTACTTGTTGGTTTTGAAATGCAAATTGGCCCAACAGTTTCAGTTAAACCATAACCCTGGATAAAAGCCAATCCCAAAGATTCATAGAAATTTTCAACTTCTGGTTTTGTTGCGGCACCGCCCGCAATCAACAGACGAACACGTCCACCAAAAATATCAAGCAAAGGTTCTTGGACTTTGCGAACAACGAAATCCAATCCCATATCTTTCAAAGTTTTTTGGTTATTCAAAATGAACGACGCAACACGCCATTTCTTTTGTTGCTTCATCCCATCAATAATTTTATTACGGAATAATTCCAACACACGTGGCACAATTGGAATAACATGCGGTTTAAATTTCTTGAAATCATCCAATATATATTTTGGATTAATAACAGGTTGTAAAACCAAACCACCACCATATTGAATTGTACCCAATATACACACTGCAAATCCAAATATGTGATAAAGCGGTAAAAATCCGTACATTATTTCCCCAGAATGATAGTAATCAGACATATCTTCCAAAGAATTTGCACATTCTATTAAATTAAAATGAGTTAACGGCACAACTTTTGGTGTTCCGGTTGATCCAGATGTAAAAGACATAGTCGCAACATCTGTGGATTCAGATGGGTATGCCCTTAAATCATAATCGATTTCACCATCTTTGCGTGTTATATCGTAAAATTTAAATTTGTCTGTTTTATAAAAGAACGAAGATTCGCCACACACAAATTTGCATCCTGCAATTTCGCACATTTTATCATATTCACGTGGTGTAAGATTTGTATCTAACATCAATACAATTCCGCCCAAATACCATATTGCAAACAAAGTTAATGGAAACTGCGGTAAATTATGTGACAAAACACCAACCACATCCCCCGGTTTAACACCGGCTTTGTTTAAAGACGAAGCACGAGCACGCACTTGATCAATAAATTGTGAATAAGTTATATTTTCACGAACCAGAAATAAATTTTCAGGCCATTGATTAACTGCATTTTCTAGTTTTTGATACATATTCATGATATCTTTCCTTTTGTATTTTATTCTGTCCCGACATTGAAAAAACAATGTCGGGAACCAAACGGATTATTCGTGTTTGTTTTTATATTTACCATCCATCAACCATTGACGAACAACATGATGCTTTATTTTTTGTGTACTGGTCACAGGTAAATCGTCCGTTGTCATCGCAAAGTGTGTCACCCATTTATATGAAGCAACTTTTTTATTTTTTTCTGCTATTTCTTTTGCTAATTTTTCCATTGTCATATCTGGTTCAACAGAAAACACACCATATGCAACTGTTTTGCCATTTATTTCATGTTCAAAAACAGCCACGCTTTTTACACCTGGTATTTCAATAAACAAACCTTCTAATTCATCAGGATAAACATTTTTACCACTGTCCAAAACAATCACTTGTTTTTTACGTCCGGCAAAATGTAATTCACCATTTTTATCCATAGAAACCAAATCGCCTGTACAGAAAAACCCTTCTTTATCAAAAGAATCTTTATTTGCGGATTCATTATTCAAATACCCACACAAAACCTGATTTCCACGAACCCATAACATTCCAATACCATCTTCATCTTTGTTACGAATTTGACATTCTGTATCACCCATCGGCGCACCAAATGCGTATGGCACACGTTTTTTAAGCGGTCTTGAACAACAGATTGGCCCAACAGTTTCGGTCATTCCATAACCTTGAACAAACGCCATACCCAATTGAGTATAGAATTTTTCAACTTCTGGTTTTGTCGCTGCACCACCCGCAACCAACAATCTGGCACGACCACCGAACACAGCACGAATTTGATTTAATACTTTATCTACCAATTTACCAAGTCCCATCATGCGCAATATTTTTTGATTATTCATAATGAAAGATACCAACCACCATTTCTTCTTGGCTTTGATTCCATCAATAATTTTCTTACGGAATATTTCCCACAACTTTGGCACCGCCGGTATAACTTGAGGTTTATATTGCGCAAAATCTGCCATAATCGCATTTGGATTAATTGTAGATTGTAATAATATTCCCATACCAAAATGAAGTGGTGCCAAAAATCCAACTGCAAAACCAAACACGTGATACAACGGCAAAAACGCATAGAACATTTCGCCAGGCTTTAACCATTGATTTAAATATTCCAAATTATCAGAACAAGAAACCAAATTAAAATGTGACAAAGGCACAACCTTTGGTGTCCCAGTTGATCCAGATGTAAATGAAAGTGTTGCAATATCTTTATCTTTTAATGGATATGCTTTTAATTTTTCATCTGTTTCTTCATCTTTGGTTTCTATATCAAAAAATTTGAAAGTTTTGGTATTATAGAAAAATGATTTTTCAGCACACACAAACTTGCAATCTGTTGTTTTTGTCATGTTTTCATATTCTGTATCTGCCAAATTAGTATCCAATAATAAAACCGTTCCACCCAAATACCATATTGCAAACAAAGTTATTGGAAATTGTGGCAAATTATGCGACAACACACCAACAACATCACCCGGTTTAACCCCGGCTTTTTTAAGTGTCGTTGCACGAGCCTTTACCAAATCAGGCATTTCTTCAAAAGTCACATTTTCACGAACCAAAAACACTGTCTTTGGGTTTCTTTTAACATTTTTTTCCAACAATTCATACATATTCATAATTTCATTCCTTTGATTAACAACAATTTATTCATGTTTATTTGTATATTCACCATCAATTAAATTTTGACGAACCATGTGGCGTTTAAGCTTTTGTGTGCTGGTCATCGGCAAATCTTCGGTTGTCATCGCAAAATGCGTCACCCATTTATACGAAGCAAGTTTTTTATTAGCTGTCGCTATTGCAGCAGATAATTTATCCATGGTCATATTTGGTTCAACAGAAAACACACCATATGTCACAGTTTTACCTTTGACACGATGTTCAAAGACCGCAACATTTTTAACACCATCTATTTCCATAAACAATGCTTCCAATTCATCAGGATAAACGTTTTTCCCAGAATCCAACACAATGACTTGTTTTTTACGACCTACAAAATGGTATTGTTTGTTTTTATCCAAATACACCAAATCACCGGTATTAAACCAACCCTCACTATCAAAAGATTCTTTGTTTGCAACCTTGTTATTCCAATAGCCTTTGAACACATTTGGTCCACGAACCCACAAAGTTCCAACACCTGTTTCATCAGCATCCCTGATTGTGCACTGTGAACAACCAACCGGTGTTCCAAATGCAAAAGGCACACGATGCTTAACAGGTCTTGAACAACAAAATGGTCCAACTGTTTCGGTCATGCCATAGCCTTGAACAAAAGCAAGTCCCAAAGATTCATAAAAACTTTCCACTTCTGGTTTTGTAGCCGCCCCGCCCGCAATCATAAGGTTCACACGACCACCGAAAATATCCAAAATTGGTTTTTGAATCTTTTTAACCAACCAACCAAAACCGATTTTCTTTAAAAACTTTTGATGTTTCAAAACGAAAGAAAACAACCACCAAACATGTCTTTCTTTTAAACCTTCGATTATTTTATTACGAAAGACCTCGTAAAGACGTGGCACCGCCGGTATACAATGCGGTTTATAAGTTTTGAAATCATCCAAAATATTTTTTGGGTTAATACTTGGTTGTAATAAAATTCCCATATGAAAATGCATTGGTGCCAAAATTCCCGCTGCAAAACCAAACACGTGGTAAAGCGGTAAAAAGCCATACATTATTTCATTTTTGTGAATCCATTGTCCCATATCTGCATATCCATCCGAAGAAGTTTTCAAATTTCCATGTGTCAATGGTACAACTTTTGGTGTTCCGGTTGAACCAGATGTAAACGACATAGTTGCAATATCATCTGCACTTGTTTTCGCCGGTTTTAATTTAGTGTCCAATTTTTTATCTTTGGTTTCTATATCAAAAAACTTAAAATTTTTTGTTTCATAGAAAAAAGATTTTTCAGCACACACAAATTTACATTTCACAGTTTTGGTCATATTATCGTATTCAAACGGTGTCAAATTAGTATCCAACAACAAAACCGTTCCGCCCAAATACCATATCGCAAACAAAGTCACCGGAAATTCTGGAATATTATGCGCCAACAAGCCGACAATATCGCCAGCCCGTACCCCGGCATCACGCAGTGTTGTTGCACGCGCACGAATTAATTTCAGGACTTCTTTGAATGTGATTTTTTCGCGTACCAAATACAAAGCATCTGGCGATTCTTTCGCCACCTGCTCTAAAAACTGATACATGTTCATAACATAAAATCCTTGTTGTTTTTATATTGGACGTGATATATTATAGTATTATAAAAAAAAGATTGCAAATATGAAAATACTAACACTTAATATAAATTCAATCCGGGCCCACATCGAAAGTTTTTTGGAAATTTTGCGTAGCGGCGAATATGACACAATTATGGTCCAAGAATTAAAGGTTGAAGCCGCCAATTTTCCACACAATTTATTTGATGAATATGGGTATAATATAAAGGTTTTTGGTCAAAAATCATGGAACGGCGTCGCCACTTTTTCAAAATATTCTATTGAAGACACTATTTTGGGCATGCCGACATATCCCGATTCAAATGCCAGATTTTTGGAATGTGTAATTGACGGTCATATTCGATTGATAAATGTATATATGCCAAATGGCGATTGTATTGAATCCCCAAAATTTCCATATAAATTGGAATGGATGCGTGCATTTACCAAATATATTTCACAATATTTGAACAGCGAAGAACCGGTTATAATCGGTGGTGATTTTAATGTAGCAATAACAGACAACGATATTTGGAATCCAAAAAATTATGTTGGTTCATCAATTTCTGCACCGGCGGCACGTGAAATTATGCAACAATGGCTGGATGCGGGTTGGATTGATATTTGGAAAAAAATACACCCAGACACAATTGATTATACATGGTACGGATATCGTGGACGTGATACGGTTGGCAATAACCAGGGTTTACGTCTTGATTATTTCCTTTGCAATAAATCCGCCGCAAAAATGGTTAAAAATTGCGAAATA
>CAMVPZ010000005.1 GCA_947169505.1 uncultured Pseudomonadota bacterium | reverse complement strand
AAATTTGTGATATAATATTGTGAGAGATGAAAAGATTTTTCGCTTGCTTTTTCATGATTCTTTTTGCCGCCGTAAATGCGGATGGGGCCAATATTTCCCGCACAATTCCGGTAAAATCCGCCAATGATAATCAAAATATGGAAAACAGTGGCGTTAAAAATCGTGCGACAACAAATCGAAATGTTTCCCGTAATGTTAATACAAAAGATTCTTTGAATACGGCCTCCCGTTCTGTGCGGGGCCGAACAAAAAATACCGGTGCAAATGTTGAAACGGCTGCGAATACTGTTGGTCGCAGTGCACGCACTGAATCTGCGGGGATTAACGCAAATCCGGCTTTGCGTCGTGCGGGTGTTGTTTTGCGTGCTTCGACTGCAGAGGTGGGCGGACGTGCAACCATTGGAAATACTGGGGTGCAAACCGGTTCTAATATCGATGAACAAATTCGTGGTGTGCAAACACGTGCTTCGATTTTTGGGGTGAATAAACAAAAAACTGTGACGGCGGAATCTTTGGCAAATGCAAAAGATATTATGGAAAAAACCAGTGATTTAAATAATACTTGCCAACAGCAATATAATGAATGCATGGATCAATTTTGTGCGGTTGTGGATGCTAATCAACAGCGGTGTTCGTGTTCTGCAAATCTGTCGAAATATGCCAATGCCCAAGAAGCGGTTGAAAAAGCAAATACTGAATTAAATGATGTGGCGCAACAAATTCGATATGTTGGGCTGTCTGCCGATGAAATCCGTGCGATTATGTCTGCAACCGAAGCAGAATTAGAAATGAACAAAACCAAAGATAACACGAAAACCCGTTCTTTGTTGGATGATATCGCAGATATGATCAAAGATCCAACTGCAGCAACAACTTTGACATCGTCGGGCGGTGATTCTTTGTTGGATATGGAATTTGATTTTTCCGGTGAATCCAGTGATTTATTAAGTTTGGATTTGTTTGGGTCTTCGTCAAATGATATTTCTTCGAAACGTGGAACTGCGCTTTATAACGAAGCGAAAAAACGTTGTAAAACTGTTCTTAATCGCTGTAAAGATGCGGGTGGAACAGAAAATCAAATTTCTGGAAATTATGATTTGGCAATTGCAAAAGATTGTATCGCTTATGAACAAGGTTTGGAAAAATTAAATCAAAAATTGGTCAGTAATGTGCGCAGTGCAAAATTAATGCTGCAAAAGGCTAGATTGGCGGTGCTGCAAAATAAAAATGAATATGATGCCAAAGGCTGTATCGGTGCGTTGGAAAATTGTATGTTGGATGATATGGTTTGTGGTGAAAATTATATAAAATGTTTGGATCCAACCAAAATGTATATTGATGAAAACGGCAGTGTTGTTTTGGGACGTAATTTACCAAATATTACAAATATGATGACTGAATATAATAATACCAGTATCACAACAGATTTTATTAAAAATTCTTCTGCTGATACAACGTGTTCAAATCATGATGGTGCGTGTATTGTGAATTATTTAATGTCAAAAATTGGTACCGGACAATCGGTCAAAGATGGTGGGCTTTGCCGGGCTGTGTTGGATAAATGCCAATATTATACGTATGAAACAAATGCAAAAAAATCTACCTATAACCCGTATAACGAAGTCGTTGTGAATTATATTCAACGTGCGATGGTTAATATCAAAGCCGCTCAATCGAAAATCATTTCTGATTATGCGTCAACATGTATGGCTGATGTCGAAGAATGCTATAATCAACAAAATACACAAATTACATCGTGGACTTCGTCTGCAAATATCGACAACATTTATCGTGTCATGAAAGGTGCGTGTTATAATGTTGCGCTGACGTGCGGATATGCCGTGTTTGCGTATGATACAGAAATGGGGAATGCGGTTAGTGTAGCAGGTAGTGATGCGGCACAAAAATCGCTTTTGATCGAAGGCATTTCACAAATGTTCTATGAATCTTTGTTGTGTCCAGAAAATTCTACGTTTGATAAAAATCACGCAACTGGAAAAGATGAAAACAGAACAATCAAAGGCTTTGTTAATGGAAAATGTCAATGTAATTCTGGATATACTGTATGGAATGGTGTGTGTATGCTGAAATGCGGCGATAATCAATATCGTGATGATACTGGTTTTTGTACATCTTGTTCCAATAATCAAATTCTTTTTGGTGGCGATGAAAACAAAGAGCATAACAGTTGTGTTGTTGTCGAAGAAGATGATGATGGAGAATAAAAAACGGACGAAATGTCCGTTTTATTCGCTTAATAATTCTTCCATAAATTTATTGTGAATTTCCAATTCTTCGCCCGGTATTTCAAATGAACGTTTTGGAAAAGTTCCGTCGCTTTTTGGAGCGTTTAAAAATTTTTCATGTTGTTCTTTGATTAATTCTTTTATATCAATCGCAGGCGCAGTGTTTTCCAATTCTAAATACACACGTGCCAGAATTTCAGCGTCAATCAATGCGCCGTGTGCGTCAGCACGTGCCGTTAATGGTACGCCAAACCATTTTGCCAATGCATCCAAAGTATAACTTTTGGGACCAAAAACACGATTTCTGGCGATAACAATGGAATCCAGCATTTGTGAACGTGGAATTGGATTCAAATTTAATTTACTTAATTCATAATTTATAAACGGAAAGTCAAAATCCAATCCATTATGGGCGACAATCTGGGAATCGCCGATGAATTCCAAAAACTTTGGTGCAATAACAGACATTTTCGGTTTGTCTTCCAAAAAAGCATTCGAAATCTTATGAACCATGTATGTTTCAGGGGGAATAATTTTGCCCTCTGGATTAATATATTCATGAAAAGTATTTTCAGTTAATTTTCCATCAATCAATTCCACAGCGCCGATTTCAATGCAACGGTCGCCCCGCATATATTCAAATCCTGTCGTTTCAATATCAAAGCAAATTATTCTTGTCATATTTTTTCCATTCGTTGAATAAAATGATTGTATATAAAACTTTTATAAATTACAATACAGAAATAGAAAAAATGTCCGTGAATTATATGGAAAATTTAAATGCAGAACAAAAATTGGCTGTGACGACTGTTGACGGCCCGCTTTTGGTACTTTCGGGCGCAGGAACCGGAAAAACACGTGTTTTAATATCAAGAATTGTCCATATCTTGTATAATGGTTATGCAAAGCCATGGGAAATATTGGCTTTGACTTTTACTAACAAAGCTGCAAATGAAATGCGTTTCAGGATTGCAAGTTATAATGAAATATCTCATTTATGTGGGGATTTATGGATGGGAACGTTTCATTCTATGTGTTTGCGGATTTTGCGGGCAAATTGCATTGCGGCGGGTCTGCAACATAATTTTTTAATATATGGCGAAGACGATCAAAAATCAGTGTTGAAACGTGTTATAACTAATTTGGGATTGGATACAAAAGAATTTAATCCTGCCGATTGGGTTGATAAAATTTCTAATATCAAAGACAAAGGCATTATTGATTTTGATAAAATGTCTTTGTCACAGACATCACAAAAAATATTGCGTGCTTATAACGAAGAATTAATGCGCTTAAATGCGATAGATTTTGGTGATATTATTTTATTTGTATTACGATTGTTTGAAAATAATGCGGACGTTTTGAAAAAATATCAAAACCAATTTAAATTTATAATGGTCGATGAATTCCAAGATACAAATGCTGCACAAATGATGTTGTTAAAAATGTTAACACGTGATAAAGAATTACCAAATATTTGCTGTGTTGGTGATGACGACCAATCTATATATTCTTGGCGTGGGGCGGAAATAAAAAACATATTAGAGTTTGAAAAAACTTACCCTGGGGCAAAAATAATTCGCTTGGAAACTAATTATCGAAGCACACAAAATATTTTGGGTGCGGCAAATTCTTTGATAAAAAATAATATGGGACGTCTTGGCAAAGATTTACGTCCGTGTGATGGTAATGAAAACGGTGAACCGATATATGTTTTCCCGTTGCCAAGCGATTGGGACGAAGCACGCTTTATTACCGATACAATAATAAAAAATGCGAATGACAATTTTTCAAATTTTGCAATATTGATTCGTGCCGGCTCTTTGTCCAGAACTTTTGAAGAAGCGTTTTCAGAACGAGGTGTTTTATATAAATTAATTGGTGCAAAGAAGTTTTATGACAGGGCTGAAATCCGTGATGCGATCGCATACATAAGATTATTAGTATATCCATTTGATGATATTTCTTTTGAACGTATTATATCTAAACCACGTCGTGGATTTGGTGATGGTGCTATTTCTAAATTGCGTGAAACCGGAAAAAATTTAATGGATGCACTAAAGGTTGCAAAATTATCATCTAAACAAAGTGCGGCTGCGGACGAATTTTTATCTGCTTTTGATTTCGATTGGCAAAATATGGCACCAAAAGAAGCGGTTCAACAATTATTGGAACGTGTTGGGTACATTAAAATGTGGCGTGAATCAAAAGATGCTGAAAGTGAAGAAAGATTAAATCATATACGTGAATTGATAAATGGTGTTGTGTCAAAATATGATACTTTGACGGCATTTTTGGAACATGCGGCATTGATGATGACAGATGATAATGATAACGAAACAGATGATAAAAATGTTGTTTCTATTATGACGATACATGCAGCAAAAGGTTTGGAATTTAATACTGTATTTTTGCCCGCATGGGAAGAAGGTATTTTTCCAAATGAAAAAGCAAACAAAGAAGGTGACCTGGAAGAAGAACGCAGATTGGCTTATGTGGCGATTACACGGGCACGCAAACGTGCAATTATAACTTATGCGATGGTAAGAACTGTGTTTGGACAAAGAATGTATCAAACGAAATCCAGATTTATTGATGAAATAGACAAACATTTTGTAAATGATAATGGGTTTTATAACAAAAGAGATAACTATCAAAAAACACCAATAAAACGTAATGTAATAAGAACAGAATCAGTTGTTGGAAAAATGGTTTCGCATAACGAAATGGGTATGGGTGTTGTTATCGAAGAAAATGAACATATTTTGACTGTCGCTTTTAAAACACGTGGAATCAAGAAAGTTGCACGTGATTTTGTAAAATTTATTTAATTTATTTTTTCTTTAACCAATCTTTAAAGATTTTATTTGTGACATTTTTGGTTCCATTCCATAATGTTTTTGTATCGTTTTTCAAAGTTTCGCCGAATGAATTATCAATACTGCCGCCAACTTTCTTGGCCAGTTCTTCTGCACGACCAGCCAAATAAAGTACCAAACATCCGCACAATATAACAATCATTGCAGATTGTAATTCGTATTGTGAATAATTTTGATTGATTGGAACAACTTTTTCTAATAATGCAGCGCATATAGCAATTATTATCGCCAAAGATACAAAATAAATTGCCGCATTAATAAATGTAGAAATCACATTGGATAATTTTTTTGTATTAAATATTGATAAAAATCCATTAAATATTTGACCGACATAACTGGATTCTTTTGTGTTTGGCGGTAATGCTTCGGCCAAAGCGGTAAATGGCAACATTAACAAAGTTAAAAATAAATCTGCAACAACACCCAAAGTCATAAAAGCATATTTGAAAATACATTTTATAAATATTACAACACAAATTGCGCCCATAACGATTGCGGTGGCACTGTGTCCAAATCCCCATAAAAACCATTTGAATGCGGCACCAGTGGCATGATAAAAATACATAGATAAACGTCCCGGTAAACACATAATGTTTGCAGCTGCATCCGGTGCAATTAATAATTCGGCCGTTCCATTCGCAGTTTTGGTTGCGGCACTTTCGTTTACAAAATTATGTATTGCTGTGCATGTGTTTGGAATATCTACATTATAAGTTTGTGCCACAGCATTTAATATAAAATCAGATATATATGATGAAAAAGCCAATATCGGGGACATAATCATCGTGAATATTTTTGCTGGACCATAATTCAAAATCATAACCCATATTACGATAATAATTCCTTTTTCGAATAAATCATATAATACTTTTTTATAATCGGTTGAATCACGCATCATTCTGTATGCTTCCAATGCGACCCACAAAGCATACATAACAAACAAAAACATAATCGTAAAACGAACCAAAGATATTTGTAATACATAATCTATGGACGATAATGCTTTCATAAATACTAAACCGATTTTAACTTCGATTGGAACAGAACTTAAAGATTTTATATTATTCACATTATCTTGAAAACCTTCTTGAAATTTTGATGCGTCGGTTAACATGTTTTTATTAATTTCTTGAACATTGGATTCCGTTAACCAATTTCCATAATCACCAACATCACCAACCGGCAAATTACTTTCCGCATGTGCAGACAAACACAAAGACAATGTGCATAAAATGCAAATCAAAAATCGTGAAAGAATTTTCAAAAGTCGCATTTTTACATTTCCTTTAATTTATCCCGCACAGAATTAAAGATTTTGCCCGGTGCATTATAAACAGTTTTTCCAAAATCTTTGACCCATTGACCATAATCAAATGGCTCTTTGCCTTCTTTGCCGGCATTAAGTAATTTATCAACTTGGGGTGATACAACCCAAAAATAAAGAAAGAACACACCAATCATGAATAAAAAGAAATCAAACCCATCATCCATAAAACCAAAAGCCCCCGGATATCGTGCTTCTACGACGTTCTTTTGGGTTATAAAACATGATTTGAATTTGTCTTTGTCTATTTCGCCATCAACCAAAGAAACCTGTTCACAAGTTGTAAACACATTCATAACGGACAAAGTTTTTGAATCCATATTTTTTGGTGTGATTTCGCTTACCAAAGGTGGTAAAACAGATGTAAAACCATCTGTTGGTCCCGGGAAATATTTATCAGCAGCAAAATATACAACCGCATAAATAATTATGATTTTTAAACTGATTTTTAATATGCTGACGGCAGAATTTATTAACATAGTAATCGCATTATTCATAGCTGTTTTTGCCAAAGACCATACTTGTTCAAAAGCCGTTGCAGCAATTATAAGCGGTAAAAATATAATTATAAATATTAATTTGAAAATAACACTTAATACCTGGAAAAATAAATCAAATCCGATAACTAAAAACATAATCACCAACGTCAATCCAGAAATCCAAGTGAATAATCCGCCACCCATTCCCAACCAAGAATAATTCATCAATGCAAATCCGCCACCAGCCCCAGCCAACATAACTGTATTCAAATTCCCCATAACACACATAAAAGGTTGCAAAACAGATGTTAACACATTGCTATTGGCTATTTCCAAAGCCATATCACAATGTCCCCCGCTTATAACACCAGTAGCAGCCATTGATAACATTGTTCCCAAATACATAACAGGTGTGATAATAATATTTGCCACAACACGCAAAGCATCCACACTGACCCAGTTTATCGCACCAATTAATACGCCGGCAATAATAACACGAATACCTGTTTTCCAAACCTTGTCAAACCATTTGTTGAAATCCAGTTTTGGAGTGTTATCGGTTAAATCTTTTACATCTTTGGAAGTGGCTTGTTCTTTTACATAATTAATAGAATGCATTATTATAAATATACCAAAACCAATCGCCATCAATATCCATAAATTTTTCACAATACCAACCCAAAACAGTTCTGTTGCATTTCCAATAACATCAAAAAGTTTTTCAATATAAACACATAAAAAGCATCCATTAACATTGGCAAGATTTCCGTCCCCCGCACCAATTTGTTGCATAAAATTATTAACACTGGTGTACGATAACGAAGCGCCACCAATAGAATGACTGACGTACCAAATACCAATCCCCAACGCAATAATTGCGATTAATATTTTGATACCTTTTTCAATAAGCCATTTTTTAAACATTATTTCTTTTCTTCTTTTTTCTCGTTAAGCACATTTTCCGGATTAATCACAGTTTTTGCAAGATTTTTTATTTGTGTTGCTGCAATCTCGGTTAACTTCCATGTGTTTTCACCCATTTCTTTTGATAAAGAATCTTCTTGTGAAACACCAAAAGCTTCAAATATTTTTGACGTGACCTTTGGAATTTCACCTGCGATATAATTAATTACATAAACCAAAACTATCGCACCAGCCACAGTTATTTCCATCGCACTGGAATTATCCAAATCAAATTCAAATAATGATTTTGTAGAATTACTTAATGTCGCTGCATCTACACCGTTGCCATCTAAAAATCCTTTGATAATAACCATTATGATTGTATATGTTAAAATGGTTGCAGAAATAGACACAATCGCATTTATTAATTTTTTAATTTGACCGGACCCCAAATCACCGCCAAGTTTTTTCATCCAGCCCGGACTGGCAGATGCATCTTTGAAAATGAAAAACACCAAAGATAATGGAAAGAAAAACGCAAATAAAGCCATTGCAACAATTATATCCATAAAACAAAAAGAATATTTGATAAACAGTTTTCCAAAATTATATGTCAAAAATAATCCAATAAAGAAAACAATTATATGTCGCACTAATGCACCAATTCCACCGACAAGCGCAGACAAAGAAAATGCTTCATCCATAATACCAATACCAATTTTTATATACACTTGGAAACTGGATACACTGGTTTCTAAAATTTTTATTATGGTATCACGTAAATTTGAATTAAAAAATCCATTGTCCCCTAAATTAATTGCATTAGTGTATTCTGGTACAACATAATCAGGTGGCAACATAGTTTTTGAAAATTGATATGTTATTTCTGCAACCGGTTCAAAAGTTATTGTTGATATAACACGTGGTACCAATAAACCGGCACTAAGCAAAGACAATGCAATCAAAGATTTTATAAGAACAGGTTTAACGCTTTTTTGAAACAGTGGATCTTCGCCGCCTTTTTTAACATTTTGCCAAACAGCATTCAAAATATAAAAAACCAACAATACAACAAATATAATCACACTGAAGAAAGTCAATCTTTGATACGCTGCCGCCGCAGTGTTTGAAATAATTGCAAACAAAGCATCAAATATTGGGCATGTCCAACATTGTGCTGCGCTGTCTACCAAAGAATTTGCCAATCCTTGCATTTTTTATTTATTGCCTTTTATTTTTTGTCCTGTTTGCCAAAGATTTTTTATTGTTTCTGGTGCAGATGTAATTTTTCCCCACGTTGTTTTAGCATCACTCGTCACTTTGTCATAAAGGTCGTGTTTGACACCACTGTATTTATCCAATCTTTCACGTGTCATTTTGAAAATGTTTTGCATCAAGAAAAATGTCAAAATTGCAGATATCCATAACATAGAATGTTTGCCAAAATTCATACCAGCATTTGTAATTGATGGTAAATTGCTTGATGCAGTGCCGCCTGCTGCAACAACAAATGCAGACGAAGACCAATTAAATATTGCCCGTACAACTGCTATGTTGACACACAATATAAATGCGCACGCAATCATAGTTATAATTAATTTCTTTAATGCTTCGATAATTTGTTTAAACGGGGGTAATAAATCAAGCCATTTATCGGATTTTTTTGCAACCCACGTTAACACACCAAAAGGATACATAATCAGCGCCAAACAAAAATCAAATATTGCCTGGATAATAAGCAAAGCCATAAATAAATTTGATGCTACAAAAGCGCCTATTAATAAAACACCAGTTATGATATTAAGAAAATCTTCGCCCCCATGCGGAATCAATGTTAACATTCCACGTAATCCAGATTTTAAAAAATCAAAACCATATTTTATGACACGGTTGTTTTCCATGGAAATAACATGCACAGGTTGAACCAAAAAATTACAACTTTTTTTCGAAATCCATTCTTCTGTTAAAATGGAATCTGGACATTCTGGGGCATTACTGGTATTGAAACCAGAAATTTTTAAAACTTGCTCAGTATAAATAGAACCAAATTCCAGAAACGGATTAACCAACCATTCTGTCACATAAACAGGTTTAATTTGCAAAAGTAAAACAGCAGCAACGATAACACGAATACATGGTTTTGCAACGTTTTCAGCCACAGACCAACCGGTTGCTTTATTGTCCCACATTTCGCCACCATCGCCAAAACCCAAAAATCCCAACCAATCTTTTGGTAAATACATTTTTACCAGGTACATTCCAATGTAAAAACCAGCAAAAAAATATAAAAGAATGTAAATTAAACCGGTTCCTTTGCCTACAAAAAAATTATACAAAGATGTCGCAATATTCATCATTGATTCCAAGACCAATGGAACAAATTGTGATAAATCAAAAACTTCTAATATGCCTGCATATGCAGGTTTGGCAAAAATCATACACAAAACAATCCAACTAAATAATAATTTAGTTCGGTGTTTTTCTCGGAAAAACAGCGGTTTATGCGTCTTCATTCTCTCTTGTAAATTTTTGTTTATTGAATTATATCACATTTAAAATAATTTATGGTATAATAAAAAGCATGAAAACATTAAAAAAATTATGGATGCTTTTTATTGCAGCGATGCCAATATCTGCTGGGGCTGTTGCACCATTGGTTATTGGTGCGGGGGCGCTTGGAATTGGTATTATTGGTGTTTCTGTTTGGCGAAGTGTTGCCCCGGTTAATTTACAAGACGCATATAATTTCTTTTCTTCGTGTTGGACATGTCAAATGTTTTCAGACATAATGCTGGTTATGTCTAATATTTTGCCGGGTATATATAAGGCATTGGGGCATGTTATAATTCCAATGTCTGTGACTTTGTTGGCGATATTCATAGCATGGAGATTGTTTTCCGGATTTTTTAATGGAAAAATGGAAAACGCATCAAAACTTACCGGGAATTTTGGAACATATGCTGTAAAACTAGCGCTTTTGATTGGTTTGTTATTAATTCCTTTGCCACGGTTATTGACGAATGTTTTTATAGAACCTGCTTTGAATATTGGAACTTCTTTGAATTATGTGATGACAGATAAAAATAATTTTGCAGAGTGTATGGTTGCAACAGCGATTGCAGATCCTGTGTCTGCCAGCCCAAACGCATCGGTATATGGCGCTTTTTCACCAAATTTACGGCATCAATTGGCATGTGAAGTTGCAAATATTCATCAAATCACAGGCATTGGCATGACAACTGGGTGGACATTGTTAAATATGGCATTTGATTATGATTATATGCATAAAATTTTGGTTGGTATTCCTATTTTTCCAAATATTCCAATGATTGTTGGGGGATTATTGATATTGGTTTTGTATTTTCTTGCTCTTTTGCCAATACCTTTGTATTTCCTGGAAATATTCATAACGTTATCGATGGATTTAATAATGTTGCCGTTGATGTTAATGGCGTGGATGTTTGACGAAGACGAATTTGCAATATTTCCAAAAGGTGGCAAAACGATTCGTGAAATGATAAATGATTTTATTAAAGCGATTGTTGGAATTGGATTAACTGTTGTCTTTTTAACATTTTCAATAATGTTTTTAAATGCGGCCTTTGGGGGATGGACAGGTGGTAATCTTTTGTTGCAATCTTTTATGCAACCCGATTCGCAAATAACGTCGAAAATGTTGATAGATGGGCTGTTTTTACAGAATGACAGCATTATTGTGGTGATATTAATGGGTATCTTCATAGCCATGTTTATGACCATGATTCCGCAGTTATCAGCCAAGTTATTCAATATCAAAATATCAGACAAATATTATCAAACCGCCAAAAATGATTTAAATAATATCTGGCAAAACCTTAAAAAATGGGCATCAGCAATAAAAAAATAAAAATCAAGTCCTTTATTTAACAAAGTGCTCTTTTTTCTTGTCACCGAATCTGCTATAATTCATATCGATGAGTAGATTTCCGATTCTTTATTGGCCGTACAAGACTGCTGGTAATACAGATTACCAACTGGCCCGCAAGGTTATAAATAATGCGACTGGTATTATGCCAGAGGTTATAAGCGAAGATTTGAATTTGGCTGAAATTTTTGAAAACAATGAAAATGCGGTTGTTTATTATCCTGTGTTATGTGAATCTTGTGGTTGGTGGGGCGAATTGTTGGGTGGAAACGGTGTAATTGTTGAAAAATTGATTATATCACCAGAATGTCAATTAATGGTTGTTGTTGCTGAAAAATATGCAAAAGCACGTGGAACAAATCATTTATTAGCCGCTGAAATCAGACCTGCCAGCGGTTTTTTCAAGAAAATGAATTCTTCGATTGCAACTGTGACAGATATGTTGGCAACTGATGCAGGAACGATTTTGGCTTTGTTTTCTGGAAAAAATCAAAATCAGTTTGTAAACATACTCGAATCGACTGGGAATTCGTATTTGGGCTGTATCGGCCGATATTAAATTAAAATATAGCAACTTTATCTTGATTTTACGAAAAAAGCATGTATAATTTTCGGGCTATTACATGTAATCACAAAAATAAAAGGATTTAAACGATGAAAAAAGGAATTCATCCAGAATATCATGAAATTAACGTCACAACGACTGACGGAAAAACTGTAAAAATGTATTCTTCTGTTAAAAAAGATTTGGTTTTATCAATGGATAATTTGAATCATCCTGCATGGACTGGTCAACGTAATAATGACGGCGCCAAAGGCAAACGTTCCGAAGAATTCAAAGCAAAATTTGCTGGATTTAAATTTTAATATCCTTTTGATTCGGGTGGATTGATATGGATTTGCTGATAAAAGGTTCAACAGAATTAAACAAAATGTTTGCGGCATTGCAAAATACTGCGGGTGGTTTGCGCCGTGATTTTGGCGAAGTTGAAAATCTTCAGCAATCTTTGAAAAGTGCTCGTGATTTTGTGGCAAAGGCATCTGCACGAATCGAAGAAAGTATTTTATCTGATTTACAATTGGTTCGTCCAAATGCGGGATTATTGACACCTGATGTTTCTAAACCTGGTGATGGACGCGATGAATTTATTTTGGCGTTATCTGGGGCTGCTAATTTTGTTCGTGGAAATTCACATTTTGCGATATCTTTGGCATTACGCAGTAATGGCGAAATAAAAATTGCCTTGGTTTATTCCCCAATAGATGAAAGGTTGTATTATGCAGAAAGCGGTGTTGGTGCGTATGTGTTTTCTGCATATCATTCTGAAAAAATTCGTGTTTCAAATTTAAAAGAACCAACAGATTTAACCATCGCATATAATACAAATGGTATTCGTCCAATAATTGATGGCGTTGCACGTGAAACGGGGTGTCCTGCATTGGATTTGGCGTGGGTTGCTGCTGGTAAATTTGATGCGTTTATATCTGATCCGATTGATTATGCAGAAATTGCGGCGGGGGAATTGTTATTACGTGAAGCAGGTGGAAAATTATTTGAAAATGGTGGTGATATTATCGCCACTAATGGTAAGTTTGAATTATAAAAAAATTACCGGCTTTATGCCGGTTTTTTAAATATTAAAAACCATTGCTTGCAAAGTTAAAATATTTAACATAAAATTACATTTATGAAATATAAAAAGTATTTAAAAATATTTATCAATTTTATGTTTTGGTGCATTGTTGCTGGTATTGCTGGTTTGGCTGCATTGGTTTTAATTTATGGACATGATTTACCAGATTATAAAAATTTGGCTACGTATACGCCACCTGTGGCAACACGACTTTATGCCAGCGATGGGTCTTTATTGATTGAATATGCCGAAGAAAGACGTGTATTTATTGACTTTGATGATATGCCGCCCCAGTTGGTTAATGCCTTTGTTGCGGCCGAAGATCAAAATTTTTGGACACATCCTGGTATTGATGTCCAAGGTATTATTCGTGCTACATTTAACAACGGTATGAAGATGTTGGGTTTTGATGCAAAATTTACGGGTGCATCTACCATTACGCAACAGGTCGCAAAAAATTTCTTTTTAACATCGGACAGAACAATTTCCAGAAAGGTCAAAGAGGCGATTCTTGCCCTACGTTTAGAACGCAGTTTTTCAAAAAAACATATAATGACACTTTATCTTAACGAAATATTTTTGGGCGCACGTGCGTATGGGGTTGGTTCTGCGGCATTAATGTATTTTAATAAACCTGTTAAAGATTTAAGTTTATCGGAATGTGCGTTTTTGGCATCTTTGCCAAAGGCACCAAATGATAGAAATCGTGCGGTGGAACGCAGAAATTATGTTTTGCGTCGTATGGTTGATGATGGTTATATCACAAAAGAAGAAGCAAAAATTGCTTCTGCTGAGCCATTAAATATAAATTCTGGATTTACTGCACAAATGGAACCAGAATTTCAATATTTTGCCGAAGATGTAAGACGTAATTTATTGGAAAAAATTGGTCGTGAAGTTTTGTATAACCAAGGTTTGTATATAAAAACAACAATTATTCCGGAATTTCAACGTGCTGCATCTACTGCATTAAACAAAGAATTGGATGCGTACAACAGCAATAAATCCGCACACGAACCAAAATTACAGGGCGCAATTATTGCGATGAATCCGCACACTGGACGTATTGTGGCGATGTCTGGCGGTCGTTCTTTTCGTGAAAGTTCGTTTAATCGTGCAACCCAGGCTTATCGTCAAATCGGTTCAACAATAAAACCGTTTGTTTATTTGGCTGCACTGGAAAAGGGATACAGCCCAGAAAGTTTAATATTGGATGCACCGATTGTTGGGTGGCGTGAAAATAATAAAGAATGGCGACCCGAAAATTATGACAGAAAATTTTTGGGGAATATTCCACTTCGTTTTGCGCTGGAAACATCCCGTAATGTGCCAGCTGTCCGTCTTGTTGAACAAATTGGTGTTTCAAATGCGATTGATGCCGCACAAAGATTTGGTGTTTATCCAAAAAATTTAAAATCGTTAAATGAATCTTTGGCTTTGGGTAGTGGCGAAACAACTTTGGAAAAATTGGTGTTGGGATATTCGGCTTTTATCAACGGTGGTCGTGCCATAGAACCCAAAATGATAGATTATATCGAAGATAGATACGGAAATGTTATTGGCGGAACCAAACATCAACAAATTGAATGGGATGCTTCAATGTTGCCACCTGATACAGAAGAAAAAACAGAGCCTTTATCTGATGCACAAAGTTTGTATCAAATTGTTTCAATTTTACAGGGTGTTGTTGAACGTGGTACCGGAAAACAGGCACGTGTCGAAGGTCATACAATCGCAGGTAAAACCGGGACAACAAATGATGTCAAAGATGTATGGTTTGTTGGTTTTTCCAAAGATTTAATTGCAGGGGTTTATTTGGGGTATGATACACCAAAACCTTTGGGCAAGGGTGCGGGTTCACATATGGCTGCTCGTGTTTTTGCGGATTTTATGCGTGTCGCATTGAATGGAAAAAGCAACCAACCTTTCCCTGTGCCTGATGGATTAAATTTTGTTCGTGTTAACAGAAATACGGGTGTTGCAGCATCCCAAGATCCAAATGGTGTGATTATAAATGAAGCTTTTAAACCTGGTCAATCACCAAATAAAGTTGAAAATGTTGAAACTTCGGTTGAAAAACCAGTTGTTGGTGGAATATTTTAAAAATATATACTTATATTCATTTTTTTGTGATAAAATAGTTGCATAAAGAAAAGGAGTTTTTTTATGCTGACTGATTTTTTTATTGGACATGGGCTGAATTTTTTTGCCAGCGGATGGGCACAATTTGCCGCAGCTTTTGGTACGGCGTTTACCGTGATGATAGTGTTTGGTCGAACTTTTATTAAATTGATGCATAAAATCCAAGGGGCGGGGCAACCAATAAGTGAAAATGTACCAGCTGAGCATCGCAAAAAAGCAGGGACCCCATCAATGGGTGGAATTTTGATTTTGATTGCGATATTTGTTGCGTCTTTGTTGTTTATGCCTATGCATAATACAACAGGATGGGTTGCTTTATCTTCTCTTTTGATGTTTGGTGCCATTGGTTTTGCAGATGATTATAAAAAAATCACCAGTCAATCAAAGAAAGCATCAAACGGTTTATCTCCTTTGAAGCGTTTGATTTTAGAAGCTATCTGTGTTGCGTTTTTGGTATATTTTATAAACAGAACTATGCCAGGATATGTTCCAAAATTGTCTGTTGTTTTGGGATCCAGTTTTGAATTGGCCTTTGGTTCATGGAATCTGGGATATTTGTTTGGTATACCATTAACGTGTGGTTTTTTATACTATATATTTGCGTATTTTGTGATATGTGGTTCTGCAAATGCTACAAATATTACAGACGGATTGGACGGCATGTTATCAAAATTGTATATGCCTGTGTTAATAGTTTTATTGGTTGCGTTATACGGTGCGACCCGTACAGGTTTTATGGATGCTGTTATATTTTTACCAGAATGCAGTGCACTTTATGGTGTGTTGGGTGCTGTGTTTGGTGCTGTGTTGGGATTTTTATGGTTTAATTCAAAACCGGCCAGTATATTCATGGGTGATGTTGGTTCATTAGCATTGGGTGGTTTTATGGGAACTGTTGCAATGTTATTGAAATCGGAAATCATAATGGGTGTTGCAGCGGGCATGATGGTTTTGATTTTGTTGTCTTCGTTTATACAAACCGTATATTTTAAAACTACACGAAAAATTTCAGGTACTGGTAAACGTATATTTTTGCGTGCACCATTACATCATCATTTTGAAGAATTGGGATGGGGTGAAACAAAAATAGTAGAAAGATTTTTCATTATGTCGGTTTTGTTTTCTGGATTGGCATTGTTATTGTTAAAGTTTGCTTAAAAAAATTGGGTGTAAAAAATGTTAAGAATAACACGTGGTGAAGAAAGCAGATTAACATCTTGGTTTTTTGAAATAGACCGCAGTATGTTGGTGTTGCTTTTATCGTTAGTCGTTATTGGATTAATAACCATGATAACGGCTGGTGCTGCAGATGCTACACGTATGGGATACCCATGGTACCATTTTATTCAAAAAGCGATATTGCCATATACATTGGGATTGTTTTGTTTGTTTGGCTTCAGTATGTTAAGCAAAAAACAAATTATGCAAATTTCTGTTGTTGGGTTGATTGTTGGAATGGGGATGTTGTTGTTGACTACGTTTCCAAATTCATTCCAAGTGATAAAGAACGGCAGTCATCGATGGGTCAGTATAGCAGGTCAAACATTTATGCCGGCAGATGTATTAAAACCTTTCTTCATAGTTATGACTGCATGGTTTTTGGCATTAATGCGTAAAAAATATGGCAGTGATATTTTCTTTAACAAAGAAGCATGGAAATTTAGTAAAATCAGTTGGATTCCGTATTTAATAGTTTTTTCAATCAGTGTTTTGTTGATATTATTGCATCCTGATTTAGGAACAGCGCTTTTGTATATTGCTGTTTTGGGTATAATGTTATTTGTGGCAGGATTTCCATTAAAATGGTTGCCTGGGATATTGGGAACGATTGGTGGTTTGGGCGCATTGGCGATTGCTTTCTTGCCACAGTTAGCGCACGTTCGTGAACGTATTGGACATATATTTTATGTGCAACCACGCAGTCAAGCATGGTATTCATTAAATGCGATAAAACATGGTGGCTTATTTGGCAGCGGTAATGAATCTTTTGTCAAAGATGTTTTGCCAGAATCGACAAACGATTTTGTGTATTCTTCTATTGCAGAAGATTGGGGTGCGATTGCGGCATGTGCGTTGGTTTTGTTATTGTTTTTAATATTGAATAAATTGATAAAGCACGCAACGTATGCACGTGATGATTTTGTTGTGTATGCGGTATCTGGGGTTGCTGCATTATTTGGGGTCCAAGTATGTTTTAATTTAATGACTGCGTTGCATTTGGTGATTGACAAAGGGATGACTTTGCCATTTATATCATACGGTGGTGTGTCGTTTGTGACGTTTTGTATGATTTTTGGAATAGTATTGGCATTGATACGTGAAGACACATGGAATAAATAAAACAACAGGATTAAGGGGATAAAAATGAAAATATGGATTGCAACAGGTGGTACAGGTGGACATGTTTTTCCAGCACTCAGTGTCGCCAGTGAATTATCAAAACGTGGACACAAAATAACTGTTTCCAGTGATGGACGTGTGTCAAAAATGGTTCGTGATGGCAAGCCAAAAAATGCACGAATGGCTTATATATGGGCATCTGGTGTTGGCGCAAAATCAAAAATAAAACAAATGTCAGCGCTGATGAAAATAGGTCTATCGGCTTTTGCGCTGATTTTAAGATTTGCGATATTTCGCCCGAACAAAGTTGTTGCGTTTGGCGGATATGCATCTGTCCCGGCTGTGTTCGCAGCGCACGTATGGAAAATACCAACATATTTGCATGAACAGAATGCGGCAATTGGGCGTGCAAATAAATTTGCTTTGCGATGGGTAAAAACTTTGATGACCAGTTTTAAATCGGTTGATGGTTTGCCTAAGCAAACAAAAACGCATGTTGTTTATACTGGTTTACCTGTGCGTGAAGACTTTATTAAAAATGCACATACACCATTAAAACACAAAAATAAAATATTGGTGACAGGTGGGTCTTTGGGTGCACAAGTATTGGATGAAATTGTTCCAATGGCAGTAGCGGAAATGAAAAACAAAAAAATATTTATAACGCACCAAACAAGACCAGAAAATGTAGAAAAATTACAACGTTTTTATGCAGAAAATAAAATTCATGCGAATGTATTGTCTTTTATACGAGATATGTCAAATGCGATAATTGATGCAGATTTGATAATCGGGCGCAGTGGGGCAAGCACAGTTATAGAATTAGAAACAATTGGAAGACCAGCCATATTGGTGCCATTAAACATAAATCCTGACCAGGCTGCAAACGCAAAATCTTTTGAAAAATTGGGTGGTGGATTTGCGATAGCCCAAGATAAATTTTCGACCAAATGGTTAACATCGACGTTGGACGATTTATTTGAAAACCCAACACGTTTGGATAAAATGGCAGATAAAAGTTATGTGGAAAATTTAGCTGTTGAAAAAATCGCCGATACAATAACAAAAGATTAATTGTTTTCCACAAAAGCCCAAAAGGCTTTTGTCATCCTGAACGAAGTGAAGGATCCAGGTCAATATTGTGTCTGGCTTTGCCAGACTACTTTTTTATTACCTGGATCCTTACGGTCGTTTCACTCCCTCAGGATGACACGACCCTTTTGGGTCGTGTGGAGTGTGTGGTAAAAAAGTTCTTTTCTTAATTTTTTTTATTTGATATAATCGATGTGTCGGTGGGTGTTTCACCGATGGGGTGTCGTATCCCTTTTCAAACAGCGTACCCGAATGGACGAATCGAATTTTTTTGGTGGTTTTTGTTATGCAAAAAAAAGAGGGGAGAAAACAATGAAACATTTTTTACAAAAAATTTTAACATGTATGTTTGTATGCGTGACGTGTGCGTTTGGCGCAATCGATTCGGCAAATGCCGCCACGTTTACCGTTAATACATCCGCCACAAATATATTCCAATTTCAATTATCTGCCAAGGGAACATTTACTGTGGATTGTGGACCGGGCGGAACATTAAGTAGTGATAATTCAACAGCAAACGCAATGATATCGGGTATAACAATAAATAAAAACGACACAACAAATTATACATTCAAATGTACATATTCTGATTCGGTGGCCCGAACAATTGGTTTTGACGGAACCGCAGAGGGATACAATACCAGGACCAGTACAGCGGCAATAAGTTTTTCCAGGAATACAACTATCACCGCTGTATCGGGTAATTTGTCCGCAATATTTCCATATATTTCGGGTAATGCGCAGCCACGATTCTATCAAACATTTCATTCTTGCACCGGTTTAAAGTCTATTCCCGGTACATTGTTTGCAAATTATACCACCGGTGCAAATTATATGTTTTTTGACACATTTGTAGGTTGTACCGGTTTGGAATCAATACCATCGGGTTTATTCAGTAATATTACCACCGGTGCACAAAATATGTTCTTGCAAACATTTGCATATTGTACCGGTTTGGAATCAATACCATCGGGTTTATTCAGTAATATTACCACCGGT
>CAMVPZ010000004.1 GCA_947169505.1 uncultured Pseudomonadota bacterium | reverse complement strand
TGGTTGCGGGAGATGGATTTGAACCACCGACCTTCAGGTTATGAGCCTGACGAGCTACCGGGCTGCTCTATCCCGCTGTGAAAACATGGTGTATTATATATCTTTATGGTCATTTGTCAAATAAATAAACGTTTTTAATCTTATTTTTACCTTTTATTATCATTCTTGCATTGTTGTTTTTTTATTGCTAAGATTTATTTCGTTAAGGTTTTTATATGAAAAAAGCACTTAAAAAGAAATTTAAACGTTTTTTTAGATATCTTTATGGATGGGGGGTTATTCAATGGTTTTTGGCTATTGTTTATTACATCCTTATATGGTTTGTGTATTTTACGTCAAAAAAAGATATTGTTGGTTATGATATATTAAAAAAATACCGGAAAAATCCGGCAATTTTTGTATTTTGGCATGGGCGGACAATGATGTTATCACCGGTTATTGCACTTGCACGTGTGCGTGGATATGCGATTGCTGATTCAAAAAAAGATGGTCGGGCCATAGCCAAGATGGAAAAATTATTTGGATTGAAAACTATTTACGGATCATCTGCTGGGGGCGGGGTTTCTGTGTTAAAAAAGGGGGTCAGTGTTCTTAATGCTGGGGGAAATTGTTTGGCACTTTCGCCCGATGGACCATGTGGACCGTCTATGCGTTTTCATGATGGGGCGTTATATTTTGCCAAAATGACAGGTGCACCGATAATTCCTGTTTGTTATTCGTGTTCCAGACCTTGGTTTTTAAATAGATGGGATAGATATTTATTAACCAAACCTTTTTCAATCATAGCAGGCACAGTTGGAAAACCTATATTCATAGATAAAAAGACCAAAATAGAAGATTTCGAAAAAATCCGTAAATCTTTGGAAGATATTATGGTTAAACAGGCTTATGATTTAGATAAAAGATTTACTGATTTCAAAGTAGAGCAAGATTTAACACCTGAAAATTTTAAAGACAAAGCGAAAATATTATGAAAACACCACGTTGGTTTTTGAAAAAAAGGTTGATGGCATATTTGTTATGCCCGTTGTCTTTGTTTTATTTAATTGGTTCGAAATTTGTTTTTAATTTACGCAAAACACATGAATATGTTTCAAGACGACCGATAATTTGTTTTGGAAATATTTTATCTGGGGGTGTGGGAAAAACACCTGTGGTAAGAAATGTGGCTAAGTTTTTTGATGCGCCTGTGGTTATGCGGGGATACAAAAAATCAAAAGAAACATGTGGTTTGGGTGATGAAGCAAAAATGTTGTCAAATGATGGTATTTTGGTTCATGTTGGAAACAGAAAAAGTAATTTAATTTTATTAAATAAACAAAAAAGTGATTCACCAATTATTATGGATGATGGGTTTCAAAATTCGTCTATTAAAAAAGATATTTCTGTTTTGGTTTTTGATGAATCTGTTGGGTTTGGAAATGGTTTTTTATTACCAGCGGGGCCGTTGCGTGAAAAAAAATCAGCAATAAGACGGGCTGATGCAATAATTTTAATCAAAAGAAAAAACGTTGCACGTAATTTTGCTTTGCCAACAGATATACCTGTGTTTAAAGCAAAAAATACCGAAATTTGCCCGTACAACGATAAAACACCCGTTATTGTCTTTGCTGGTATTGGATATCCTGAAAAATTTTTTGATAATGTGCCGTGCAAAATTATTGAAAAAATTTCTTTTCCGGATCATTATCAATATACAAAAGAAGATATTGAAAATTTAATTAACAAAGCAAAGAAAAAAAATGCAGAATTATTAACAACTGAAAAAGATTGGGTAAGATTGCCAGATTGGGCACAAAAACAAATTAAATTTTCGGTTTTGAATATTGATATTGAAAAAAGTTTTTATGATTGGTTAAAAGGAAAGGTTAATGACGTCAATATTAAAAAAAGTTAAAATATCTGGGGTTGGAATACATTCTGGTGAAATGGTAAATGTTGTTGTTTTACCATCAAAAAAGCCAGGGATTTTTTTCAAAAGGGTTGATATTAAAAATTCTGCTTTGATTCCTGCAACATATGATAATGTTGGTGAAACTTTGATGCGAAATACAACAATTGGTGATAAAAATGGTGCACATGTTCAAACCATAGAACATTTGATGGCCGCACTTTTCATAGTTGGAATTGACAGTGCAATAATAGAAATAGATGGTCCAGAAACCCCGATTTTAGATGGCAGTGCTTATGAATTCATTAAAATATTTGAAAAAGTTGTTGATAAAAAAACACCGATGAAAAAAATTGTTGTTAAAAAAGAAATTGTCGCAAAACGTAATGAATTGGTTAAATTTATGCCTTTTTGGAAAAAATTGAAAACGATTATTTTTAATCATACAATTTGGCGTCGGGGAAATGGTTATGTTAAATTATCACCAAATGAAAGCGGTTTATTAATAGATGCCACGTTGGTTTATGGTGATAAAATTATTGGGACACAATCATATTCTTGTAAAATAGACGAAACAAAAAAATCAAAAGATAATTTTATTAAAAATATTTCAAAATCACGTACTTTTGGAAAATATGCAGAATGGGAATGGTTAAAGGCGCATGGTATGGGACGTGGTGCAAATGAAAATAATGTAATCGCTTTGAATGATGCTGGTGATGGAACATTGAATAGATTATATTATTCAAATGAATTTGTTCGTCATAAAATCATAGATGCGATTGGTGATATGTTTACCAGTGGTGGTTTTATTTATGGACATCTTGAATCTTATAAAGGTTCGCATGCGTTGAATAATTTGGTTTTACGTAAATTATTCAGCGATAAATCAAACTTTGAAATTATTTAGCAAAAGGAGAAAAAAATGAAAAAAATTTTATGTTTATTATCTTTGATTGGTTTGTGTGCATGTGCAAATACTGATAAAATTGATAATGGTTTGAAAAGATTGGAAGCTGAGCCAACAAATTGTGAATTTTTGTATAATTTAGATTCCAGTGTGACAACGTATAAATTATCAGATGCATATGATTACGTTGAAAAAAGCATTTTAGAACAAAAAACTTTGGGTGATTCTTATTATGTTGCTAATGAAAATGTGTTGGATAATGTTGGGGCTATATTTGGGCCAGAACACACATACAAATTTAGAATCAAAGTATATAATTGCAATAAGTAATAAAAAGTCGTAGAAATACGACTTTTTTATTGTAAATTTCGTCTTTATTTTTTCAAATGATTTGTGTTATAATGTATTCACAGAGAGAGAAAATTGATAAAACAAATAATAACAGTTAATCACAGAAGATTTGCCACAGGTTTGTTTTGGCAGCCTTTGGGGGTTGGTAATACACCAAAAAAATATGCAAAACAGTTGGCAAAAAACAGTGACAGAAAGTACACTTTGTATGTCAGTTATAAATCCATGGTTGGTTTAACTGATGCACGTGAAGGTGCCACCGCTGGATTACCAAGTGCCGCTATAGAAATTGTCAGCACTTTATCTGAATTGGTATCTTTTTTGGGTGCTTTTCAAGTGGGCAATAATTATTATTTAATCGCTGTACGTAATGGCGTTATTATTCGTGATATTTTATTGAATAGTGCAGAAGGTGCCAGAAAATCATTCACTCAATTGGCTGAAATTCCTGATTGGGGTGCTTTGTTTGCACCGTCTGTGTGGGGAATACCAAAATCCCAAGAAAAAAATTTATCTGATTTGATAGGACATGGTGTCAGTGTACGATTAAAACCAATCAGTACTGCCAGGGCAATAATCCCATCGTTTATTTTAATTATTTTGTTTTTGATATTCAGTTTTTATGTTTTAAGTAATTCTGTAAAAAATAATGATGGAAGTAAATTAAATATTAATTCGGAAAAAATTGCGGAATATAAAAAACAAATAGAGCAAAAAAAACAACAATTAACCGAAAAACTTTTACCGGCAACGACAACTGAAAAAACTGTTGATTATGCATATAATCATTTACCAAATGTTATGGAAAGGGCGAATTTGTGTTATAAAGCAATCGCTTTTGTTATGCAACCAATTATGGGTTGGAATCAAACGTATGCAAAATGTGATGAAGAATATGTGTCTGCTACGTTTTCACGTGATTTTGGTACTTTGAATGATTTTTATGAAATTGGTGCAGAATTGATGCCTGGGGCAATGGTACAAGAAATGTCTGAAAATGAAATTGTTGTACGTGTAAAATTGCCAACGTTGAAAACGTATTCTTCTGTTGATAGTCGCAGCCAAGAAACAGTTATTCGTGATATTACAACAGTATTTCAACAAACAAATATGAAAGCAGATATCCAAGGTGTTCGTGATGTTGTTTTAAATGGAAATAATACAGAATATGTATATGTGACAGAAGTTGGTGTTGCGTCTAAATTAATTCCATCAGAATTCATGGTTGCGTTTAATGGGTTTGGTGGTGTGTATATGACATCTGTATCATGGCGTGCAAATACAAGAATGTGGAATTATGAAGTAGTAATTTATTCTAAATAAAAGGTGGAAAATATGTTTAAAAAATTAAATATTATAATGTTTTCTTGTTTAATAACTTTCGGGTTAAATTCTGTTGGTTTTGCCGAAGAATATTATGACGATGATTTCATCGAAGATGTTGATTATGAAGATGATGATTTGCAAAATCAATCTTTATCACCGATTGTGAATAATGAACAAGACGAATATGAATTGGCAGAACAGGTTTCAATTCAAACTTTGCAGGATTATAATGCAGCAGGTTCTTTGTTTGAAAAAATTACTATGTTGGAACAAGAAAAAGTCGTTGTTCAATTGGAAAAAGAACGTGCACAATTGGATTTGGAATTGGACAGATTAAATGCAGAAAGAATTAAATTACAAATGGAATTGGATACTTTGTCTGGACGTGCAGAACAACAACAACAAGAATTAGAGGCTGCAAAAACTCAATTAGAAATTCAAACAGAAAAATTAAAACAACAACGTGATTTTTTGGATGATGAAGATTCAAATGAAAAAATCGTTGTCAAAGCAAAACCAAAAAAAGAAGAAACTGATGTCACCAGAAAATATAAATTAATAAATGTTGTTGGTGTTAATAATCAATTACAGGCAACAATAGAAGAAATTTCAACTGGTCAAAACAAAAGAATCGCAGTTGGTAAAGAATTAGACGGTTATATTGTAAAATCTATTTCTTTGAATGATGGTATTGTTTTTGAAAAAGATGGTATAGAAGAAAGTTTAAATATTGGAAAATAAAGTATGCAAAAAAACGATAATGATTTTGCAAGTATGAAAGAATTATCTGTTCCTGCGGGTTTGGAAAATGCGAACAGCAAAGATATTTTGGATTATCTGTTTGCTAAAAATAATCGTTTATTGACCGCATATACAGAAGAATTGGCTTTGCCAAAAGATACACAAAATTTGGTGGCTTATTTTTCTGGTGGTGAAATTGTTATATCCAGAACACACAAATATGATGGTCGTATTTTGGCTTTTATTGATTTGTTAAAGCAAAAAAATCGTGTTGTCAAAGAACCTTTTTATTCTGATTTAAGTTTGATTTCCAATATATACAAAACAAACAATGAAAGATTGGGCGGTGGTATACATTCTCGCATGGATTATGATAATCAAATGCAGAAGGATTTTGTCGATATAATCGCACGTGCTGCTGCGCAAAAGGTTTCAGATATACATATAGAAGTTGCAGATCAAACAACAATATATTTCCGTATTGATGGAAGTATTCAGCCGGTTTTGGAATATAATTCACAATGGGGTGAATCTTTTGTACGTGCTGCGTTTGCATCTGCTGATATTTCAAATTCCAGTTATGCACAAAATGAATATCAAACGGCGCAAAAAGACGGGCGCACACCATTGCGTGGAACCAAAGATTTATATTTGCCTGCGGGGATTTTGGGTATAAGAATGCAATTTAATCCTGTGGCATTTGGTTCGCAATATGTTGTTATGCGTTTGCTTTATGATAACCCAAGCGAAGGAATCAAAACAGAACAAGAATTTAATGATTATGAACGTAAATTATTATTGCGTTTGCGTTCTGCGCCGACTGGGTTGGTTATTGTCGCAGGACCTACGTCATCTGGTAAATCGACAACTTTGGTTCGTAATATGGCGCTGATGTTAAAAGAGCGCAGATATGAAATAAATCTTATTACTGTGGAAGATCCGGCGGAACAAAAAATATTTGGTGCACATCAAATGCCAGTGGTTAACGCTGTGAACGAAGCACAAAGGGAAGAAAAATTTACAGAAGCATTGGCGGCTGCTTTGCGAAGCGACCCTGATACATTGATGGTTGGTGAAATAAGGACGCTTTCTGCGGCACAATTAACAGTCAAAGGTGCGCTTTCTGGTCATAACGTTTGGACGACATTACATGCGAATTCTGCGATGGGTGCTTTGACACGTCTGCTGGATATGGGGGTTGAAGCATTCAAATTAAAAGATGAAACCATGTTGCGTGGATTAATATCTATGCGGTTATTTAAAAAATTGTGTCCATATTGTCGTGAAAGATTATATGATAAACCTGAACATATTGCATATCATCGTGTAAAAGACGCTTTTGGGGAAATTGGATTGAATCAGGTTTTTGTTCGTGGTGTTGGTTGTGAACACTGTAAAGGTGCTGGCACAATTGGTCGTATCAAGGCTGGCGAAATCATCATGACAAACAGTGAATTTTTGAATCTGGCGTTAAGTGGTGAAACAGAAAGCGCATTAAAATATTGGTTGGAAAAAATGAATGGGCGAACACTGAAAGAAGCAGCAGAAGAATTAATGTTGCGTGGAATTATTGGTGTTGATGAATTAGAACGTTGGGTTGGCATGTTGGACAGACCATGGGTGTATTAAAATCATGAATAAATTAGAATTGCTTTATGCAAAATTAGTTTTTAAAACAGATACCGAAAAACGCATGGCGATATCACGTAAGATTGCGTCGCTTTTGCGGAATAATTTCACATTGATGGACGCATTGAACAGAATTGAAATGATAGAATCGCATAATGGTCGAAAACCGAACGAACCTTTTGCAATAGCAATGCGTGATATTCAACAAAATTTGGAACGTGGAATGACTTTTGCCCAAGCAACTGCTGATTGGGTACCAAGTGATGAAACATTATTATTAACATCTGGAAATGTGTCCAGTTTATTAGTGTCTTTGGAAAATATTGGACATGTTGTTGGCGGAATAAACAGAATTAAACGTGCTATGTGGTCGGCGATTGCATATCCGTTGTTTTTGTTTGTATTAACAGTTGCTATAATAATAATGGTTGGGTTATATTTGGTGCCACCATTGGCTGAGGCTGCTGGTTCATCGGTTGTTTGGCGTGGAACGGCTGCATCGTTGGTTTGGATATCTGGATTTGCCGGGAAATATTGGCACATAATTGCGGGCGGATTTTTTGTATTGATTATTTTGATATGGTTATCTTTGCCGGTATGGACTGGGAAATTACGTACATTGTTTGATAAATTACCACCATGGAATACGTATAAATTACAAATGTCTGTGGGATGGTTAATGTCGCTTTCTGCGATGGTTGCGTCTGGGGTATCTGTGCCTGATGCGATGCGGTTATTGGCAGATTATTCCAATCGTTATTTGTCGAATATATTGGAAGAAACTTTGCGATACATAGCAAACGGTGAAAATTTAGGAAATGCGTTGGCATCTACGGGGAAAAATTTCCCAAGTGAAGAAATTATTGGTGATTTGGTGATATATGCAGATATGAATGATTTTGATAAAAACCTTAGTCAAATTGCAAACGATTATATGGAAGAATCTGTACGAAAAATGGAAAACATATCCAGTGTATTAAACAGTATTGGTATAATATTAGTATCTTTGATAATCGGTTGGGTTGTTATGGGTACATTTCAAATGCAAGAACAAATCACTTCGGTGTTAATGTAAAGATTTGGTTTCCCCCCAATTTGGGACCACGAAGTCCCCAAATTAATTCTCCCCCATAGGGGGAGGGGACCACGAAGTGGGGAGGGGGGTGGGGAGAATTTTTTTCAAAAAACATTTTTTTTCGGTTAAAAATATGATATAATGCATTGGTGTAAAGGGGAGAAAAGAGAATGCAAACAAAAACGAATACAGCGGAAAATACAGCATTAATAAAAACGAATCGGTTTGTAATCGCCATAATGTCGATGCTGATGTGTACGGATGCGTTTGCAACAACCGACATCGGCGCAACGGCAACCAGTGCAGATTGTACAGAGCCAACACTTGGCACATATTCAGGCGATGCAAATTTTGACGCAAAATGGACGGCAAATACCATACCACTTCGTTGGTATAACAATAATACATTAATGCAGAACGTAAATACCGAATCGAATACGTGCAATTACGACGGCGCATTAACAATCCCTACAACCCCACCATCAAGAACAGGCTATATCTTTGCGGGTTGGAAAGTACGCCCAACGATGGATTTTTCCACATTAACATCATTACTAAATGGACAAAAGCGATGGGCAAAAGGATTACATCAAAATGCAGACTATTGTTGTTATGCTGCTGGTACAGCTGGTTCCACGCAAGCATCATGCGCCAGCGATAGCGAATTCCGGGAATTAGAAAAACATGAATGGAAAATTCAGTTCTCTAGCGGCACAATGTATGGTACGGGACATTGCAGTGCTAAAAGCGGAAGTCGAAGCAACGACCAATGGAATACATCCGCATCATTTGCCACATACGACCAACTGGAAAGTGCTGGTGAAGATAACAGAATATACTGTTGGTGTCAGGCAACAGGATGGAAACCAAGCACAAATAATCCAGAAAATACAATATATGGACAAAGTTCGGATTCTGCGTCCTCTGCTTGGGTGTTCTACTCCGGCGGCGGCTCGGCGGCCTCTTGCGCCCAGTACTGCGCGGGCAACTGTTCGTGCAACGCATTGCGCTACTCCGCCTTTCGGCGGGCGTTGGCGGAGGGGGCCGGCAATTAATTCGATCAAATACTTGATTTTTTGTAAAAAATGTTCATAATTGGGTTGTTCCTGCTGGCCAAGATGGGCTTGGTCGGCTGATATATAAACCAAAGGAAATAAAATGGCTTATTATGAAAGTGTCCTGGTTTTTCGTCAGGACTTGACTGAATCGCAGGTTAAAGAAAAAGCGGCTAAGTTCACAGATATCATCAAAGAATTGGGCGGAAACGTTAAATCTACCGAATTTTGGGGATTACGTAATTTGGCCTATGTTATTCGTAAAAATCGCAAAGCACACTATGTTATGTTGAACATTGAATTGGCTGGCGATAAAATTGCGGAATTGGAACGCCGTTCCAGAATTGACGAAGATGTTATTCGTTTCTTGAACGTTCGTGTTGAAGAATTATCAACAACACCATCCGTTATGATGAAGAAAAATACAGAAGAAGAGGTGGCATAATGGCAGTTCGTGCAGCAATTTATCGTAAAAAATCTAACCCATTAAAGGGCAAAGTGATTGATTACAAAGATGTGAAATTATTGTCTCATTATATCACAGAACGTGGAAAAATTGTTCCTTCTCGTATTTCTGGGGTTTCACAAAAAGATCAACGTGCTTTGGCGGTTGCTATTAAACGTGCACGTCATCTTGGGTTGATGCCTTTTGTTAGAAATAATCTCGGTTAAAATCGGTTATAATGGCACATCTGCTTGTTGTTGGCGCGTTTATGTAACAATTTGTACACTGCACTTGCCAACAACGGCGCATCTGTACCATTCTTACCGATTTATGTAAAAAAAGTGAATGTTTGGGTTGAAAAACTCTAACTTTAATAAAATAAAGGACAGATAAAATGAAAGTTATTTTAACAGAAAAAATTACAAAATTGGGCAATATCGGCGATACAGTAGAGGTTAAAACTGGATTCGCACGTAACTATTTGTTGCCAAATAACAAAGCTATTCGTTTCACACGTGAAAATGTTGCGCTTTTCGAAGCGAAAAAGGCTGAAATTATCGCACGTCATGAAAATGCCAAGAAAGCGGCAGAATCAAAAGTTGATGCGGTTAAAAATGCTAAATTACACATGATTCGTCAGGCGGGTGATACAGGTCAATTATATGGTTCTGTGTCTTCACGTGATATTGCACGTGAATTGAAAGAAATTGCAGGTGTTAACGTTGAATCGGCTCAGGTTTTATTGGGTTCCCCAATTAAATCTGTTGGTGTGTTTGATACAAAAATTGCTTTGCATCCAGACGTTGTGGTTGATGTAAAAATTTATGTTGCACAATCCCAAGACGAAATCGATGCTTTGGTTGCTGGTAAAAAATTGACTTTTGGAACAAAGAAAGTTGAAACTGAGGCAACAGAAGAAAAAGCAGAAGAAGTAAAAACCGAAGAAAAAGCTGAAGAAACAAAAGAAGAAGTCAAAGAAGAAGCACCAAAAGCAAAGAAAGCAACAAAAAAAGCAAAAGCAGAATAATATTTTGTATTTCAAATTAAAACACCCACAATTGTGGGTGTTTTTTGTTGTTAAACAGATTTATTATTGTTCGAATAATGTTTCCAATGAAGAAGTCAAACTTGTTGAATTGCTGGTGTTGATAAGTTTGGTTGCATCTTGACCTTTTAAATTTAAACTTGAAAAATCTGTGTTATGTATCATATCGCTTAATTCTGTCATATCAAATTTAGATAAATCTAATTTATTGACATTTGTCATGCCAGCAGATTTAAGACCGGCTTTTAATTCGTTAATGGTTTCGTTGTTTTCTTTGGTTGAATTTCTTTTATCTTTTAATTCTTTGATTTTTTCACCCAATTTTCCGTTGATAAGGCTGTTTCCAACAACGCCACCAACAACACCAACACCGGCGGCAACCGCACCACCAATCACACGGGTTTTAGATGTCTTTTTATCGGCATCAATTTGTTCTTGGTCGGTGGTTGAACCCAACATTTGTGCACGATAAAGTGATGAATATGTGCCGGATGTTATACCAACACTTTCATCGTCATATAATCCAGTTGCGGCTTTGTCCAATATTTCTTCGCTCTCAATTCCGGCTTTCATGCCAAGCGCAGTTTTTCTTTCTTTTAAATCATTTGCCAGTGCAAAATATTCGTTGCGTAATTTCATCAAATTTGCATCGTTCCCGCCAGGCAATTCGATTTCGTCTGGACCGGCTTTGACAGATTTTCCATTTGCATAACTGCACCGCATAGTCGCAATGTATGCCGCCATATCTTGCGCCGCCGATTTGTCAGCACGTTGTTCTGCTAAACCTTGGGCCAGTTGCATACCGCCAATTCCAGTCGCAGCGGTTGTTGCCGCTGTCAGCATGCGATTTTCCCGGGATTGTTCGGTTGCCTTGGCATCATCAAAAGCCTGTTTCTTTTCAGCCAAAGCCTGGGCTTTTTCTTCATCCGTGCGTGTGTCCGTTGGCGTTGTTTCGGTTTGTTGTTGGGTATCAGTGCTATCTGGATTGTTTCCTGAGTCGGTTGGTGTATTTGGGTTGTTTTCTTCTTTTTGAACACATGCGTTGTTTTTCCATGTTTTAGTGTTATCTTTTTCACATTCATACTGTTGGACTTCAATTGGAAGATCGGATGCTGTTTCTTCTTCTGGGTTTTCAAAATCATCAAAATTCAAATTAACACATTTTCCGTTTATCATTTCGCCATTACAATCGGCAGTGACTACGGCAGCATCTAAATTAATATTTTCTTGCTGTATTTTTATTTCCATTTTTTTTGAAACATCTAACGTTGTACTTTTATATCCAACAATTTGTGTACGAATTTTAGCATTGATTGGTACATTATTAAGTGTAAATTTGCCGTCGGCATCACTAACACTGGTTAAATTGTCATTACCAATAACGTGGATTACAACATATTGTACAGGTTGACTATCTGTGTCATTTACAATAGTTCCTGATACATTAATAGTGGCGACGGATTCATCGTTTTTTGAAGAATCTTTTGCAGTTGGTGTTGATATACCTGCACGTTTTTTTGCATCCTCTATGGCTTGGTTTTTTATTCCTTGTTCAATAGATGCATATTCGGGTGCATTTGTTGTTGCTGTGACGGCATCTATAAATATTTTTTGTGCTTCGGCAGAAGATGTTGCGTTCTTGATTTGTGATATCCAAGATGTTGTATCAACGGCAAACAAAGGCATTGCATTGAATGTTAAGATTGCGATTGTAAAAATTTTTAATACATTTTTCATTTTTTTCTTTTTCGGTTTTGTATTTATGGCTCATCTTTGAACATTGCTTTGCGGAATGTGGCACTTTTTTGGAATGCTGATGCACATCTTCCTACACAAGAAGAAGAGTTTTCGCAATCTTGTGGCTTTCCATAAGTGTCGTTCTCTAATCTGACATAAACCCAATGTAAACTGTTCGGTTCTGTCGCTGCGCACCAACAGTAATTACCTGGTGTGTCTCCCGGAGTGTCTATGCGAAATGATTCTTTGTATCCATTGCCAGTACGTCCAGTATAAGTAACCGCATTTTTGCTTGGCAATTTGTTTGTGCATTTATATGTGCCAACAACTTTACCGTTATCAAAATAAGCTTCCCATATTCTTGGGGATATGTTATCACATCCTCCTGCGCTATTGTATTCTGCAAATTTTTTATCACTTTGTACGTTTTTTGAACATGAACCGACATTGGTCTTTGCTCTGGCAAAAATGCCATCTTGATAGATATTTACTTCATTAGCATCTAATATACCAAAATCATCTGTGTAATACAATCCATCATCACGAGGTGATACAGAACCTTTTTCTGTTTTCGGTTTTGAATGTGTTGATGTTGATTCTTGCGTATTTTTATAGTCTGTGCCTGTTTTAGTATTATTGTTTGTTGGCGTTGTTATCTTTGTTTCTTTATCTGGTGTAACAATTGTTGGTTGTGTGTCTGTTGATTCTGGCAATGATGTTGTATCAGGTTGTGTTGTTACAGCATGAACTTGTTTTTCAACGCAAGATCTTCTATTGCTTGAAACCGTGTATCCGTCTTCACACTTTTCTATGATACAAATAAGTTCTGTATTGTATTTTGCAACCAGGGCAAATTCTTTTTCGTTATGACAATCTGTGCCGGCTTGGATAGTTTCTATACAACTGCGGTCGTCGCTTGAAGCACGAAAGCCAGGATTACAGTAATCGACAACGCAATCACCGTTTTCATTAATTTTTGCAAGTTTTGCATTCGGGATTTGTGCAGTGCAATCTTTGCCCACAGGTATTACTTTTTTGCAACTTTGACCATTTGATGAAACATCATAACCAGCTTTGCATGTTTTTATAACACAAGTGATTTCACCACGATTATTTTTTTCAATTTTTGCAGATGTTGCGTTTACATCTTCGTGGTCGCAAACGTCGCCAACTTTGAGCTTTGTGGTACAACTTTGACCGTCAGGCGAAACTTCAAAACCCTTATTACATTTTTTTATGACGCAATTAAGTGTTGTTCCTTGACCGGTTTTTTCATATCTTGCAGTTTTTGCATTGATATCTTTTGAATCGCAATTATCGCCCGCCTTAGCCGGTTTGGGTTCATTATTTTTTTCTTTGGGTTCTTTTTTTTGTTTTTCTGTTTTAGTCTTTTCGGTTTTTTCAGTTGTTTTTGTATTATTTTTTTCTATTTTTCCATCAATACATTTTGAATCAGGATTATTCATTATATTTGATTTGCACCAACAAGAACCGGATTTGAAAGTCCCACCACGTTCTTTACATTCGTTTTCGTTTTCAATTTTTTTGGATTCGTTTTCATTCTTTTTTGTTTCTTGTTTAACATTTTTCAGTTTTGCAATATGTTCGTCAAATGCACGTGTCAAAGAATCGATGTCTTTTTGCATATCTTGTTGTGTAGCCGCCGATACAGGCATTACATTTAATGCAAAGAGCAGGGCAATAAAGATTTTTAATATGTTTTTCATTATTAAATATTTTATTTATTAAGATTCACAACTTTGGCACATCCACCTGTTGTTAATTGTTTGTTTACTTCTGTCAATTCTTTTGATATCGCATCACATGCAGCATTGCCTTGGCATGGTGTGAGTCTTAATTGATCACGTCTCGCCTTTAAGGCTTCGCATTCTTCTTTTAATTCTTTTTTTGCTTTTTGTGTGTCCAAAGCACGGTCGATTGCGCCAGATGATACCAATCCCGCTGCAGTTCCCAAGCCGGATCCCAACATAGCAGAAGATGCCGCCGTTTGTGAACGTGTTTCACGATATGCGTTTTCTTGGTATGTTGTTGCGTTTATGCCAAACCATTCTTGCATACATACAAATGAATCACCCGCATAGCGTTTACGTGAAGCGGTTGGCGTGCTTTGATTTTCGCCCGCAAAGAAATTAATTGTGTATACGCAATCGAATGTTCTTTCGTCAAACATTGCGCCCAATCTTTCACAACTTTGTTTCATTGAATCACGCAATTTATACATACGTTCTTCATCACGCTTGACATCTTTTTCAGCGCTTTCACGTAATTTGCCAATGGCGGTTCCAAAACGTGATGCAAGACCAGAATCTGATTCGGTACATTCACGTGCGATGATGCCACATTTTTGAATAGCGGCATCTGCGTTTGCTTTGCCCAAACATTTATTATATGTTGTTCCACATTCATTTACGATACATGCGTTATAACTGTTTCCACAATCAACTACTTTTGTATAAGAAGATAAACGGACATTCATATCATGATCGGACTTGATTTCCGCAGCAAATAAAGAAAATTCTTCGCCGGAACAATTTGAATCTTTTCTGCATCGATTTAATTTATCACCAAATATTGTATCGCCATCCGTTGCGCATTTTGTGAAATCATTACCACATGTTTCGGTCATACATTTACGTAATGCAATATCACAAGAACTGCTGTTCGTTGCCAAAGCATTTTTTTGCGCACTTGATGTTGTCATTGATGCTTCACTGGCAGCCAAAGCAGCACGTTGTCTGCGAATTTCTTCTGCGAATGAATTATCAGGAACCGAAGATTCCATCATTTCAGAAATTGCACTTTCAAATTGATTTGATTTGTTTGAAATGATTATTTCTGGTTCAGGACTTGATTCTATGACCGTTGTGTTTTCAGGTTCCAAAGATGTTGTCACAGATTCTTTGATTGCGACATCGTCTGTTGTTTGTTTCGTTGTTGCGGTCGTTGTGATATTTTTACGTGCAACCGCCGTTCCACGTGTTGCGGTACGTGTTGCAGCATTTGTGTTTTCACATGCGATAAACAAAGAACAAAACGCCAAAATAATCGGCATTGAAAATATAAAAAATCTTTTGTTCTTTTTCATTTGTTTTTATCCCATTTTTATTTCAGCCGTTCACATGCAGTGTCATAGAATTTACACAATTCATTTGCCACTGTTTTTTCATATTCAAAACCGGTTGCACATTTATTGCGCATGTTATTTTTACATACACGTTCAACGCAATCTTGTTTTGCTTTGTTGTTTTTGCATGAATTTTGTGCGGTTGCCAATTTTTGTTCACGTGCATTTTTATATGCGTTTATGATATTTTTTAATAATTTATCAGCATTCGCAATTGCAGAATTGCGTGAAGACATCAATGTTTTTTTTATGTCTGTTATAAATGCTTCGCATCTTGTTGAAGCAATGCTGCATTCTGCAAAATATTTATCAAAGTCAGCATCCGATTCGCATTTTTTATAATTTGCATTACAACGTTTGGTATCAATCACGCATGCGTTTATTTCTGTTGAACATGAGTTTTGTGTTTTTTGAGTGTTTATTTTTTTTGCCAAACCGGCCATTTCAGCGGATATCCCGGCCGCTTTGCATGATTGTTCAATCAAAGAATCGTAATTGTCAGTCACATCATCGGGTGTACAATCTGGTAATTTTTCCAAACATAATTTTGTTCCCCAAACGTATCTTTGGCCCGGATCGGTTGGTGCCATTTTTAATTCTTTGTCGGAAATAGTGTATTTAGCAGATGAACCAGCAGAAACACTTTTCATAGCGGTTGATTTTGTCGGTGTGCCGGCAGATGCAGAACCGCAATATTGACAACGTGCCGCCGGATTTGCGCCGATGTTTATTGCGCAAACAGAATCCAAACAACGATTTAAATTTGCGACAGAACATGCGCCAAAAACAAACGTTGGCACAAACAGCAAATATATTGAAAACAATATTGCGTGTTTTTTCATATTCTCTCTTGGCAAACATTATATCAAAAATCGTATATTAAATCAAAGAAAAAATACCATATATATAATGAGTAAAAATTCTGGACATGATGTTAATTTTTATGCTAGACTTTTTTTGAAGAGAGTGATTTTAATGAAATTTATGAGATTTTTGGGAATTTTATGGCTGTTGATTCCTTGTGTGTCTTTTGCCGCAGGTTCAACAGATTTCCAAAATGCAACAAAACTTTTAACTGCGGCACGTCGTGGTGATATTCAAACTGTCCAGGTTTTAATCAATGCCGGTGTGAATGTAGATTATGTTGATTCTACGGGATTGTCTTTGGTGTGTACAGCGGTCATGAATAACGATACACGTGCAATTCAAATTTTGGAAATGTACGGGGCAGATGCTTCGAATTGTGATAAACAAATAAAAAATTATAAACAAAAAACAAAAGTTGCTGCCCGTGGTGAAGAATATGGATTTTTCAGTGGGCTTTCTTCAACGCAAATCTTGGCTTTGTCCGCAGTTGGTGTGGCGGCTGTTTTGGGTGGTGTTGTATTGTTAACCAAAGTTTTTGATGATGACAGCGGGCATGGTTCGTCTGGGTCAAGTGGTGACAGACCAAACAAAAATCCTGATGATAGCAGCGCAACTGTCAGTGGAACAAATTTGTTTGCTCAAAATTTACCGTATGGTCCTGGTTGTATCGGTGACACTTGTTCCCAAGATTATGAATTATGGGAACAGATGCGGGATTTTGAATACATGTCAAATAATGGTTTTAATTATTTAATGGTGGCACGTGCGTATGATCCTTTTGTTCGTGGCTATTTGGGAATGGCAACAGTAAGAAATGATACCACAAAGGTTATATTTGATTTGTCTAAATATCCTTTTCAACAGGAAGTTGGTGGTGGAAAGCCTGTGAATGTTGCTGTTGTGACTGGTTCTGGTGTTAATGCCACAGGCAGTGCGACAGATGGTTTAATTTATTGGTTTGATGAAACACAAAAAAACAGTTTGATAAGTTTTTGCAACAGTACAGATGGCAGTGTTTCTGCTGCATGTCAGGCGGCTGTGGATGCTTCTGTGAAGACATCACATAAATATTATAATTATTCTGGTGCAACTGCTGGTACAAGTGAAAATGCAAGTTTTGATTTATCTGGTAGTGGCACTGTATTTGGTTTGGCAAATGCGGATGATACCAAAGTTGCAAAAATAATTGCTGGCTGGGAAGGTGATGAAGTTGGAACACAAGATTATTATGGTTTTATTCCAAACGGACAATTGACTGTTTATAAAACTGGTAATGGAAACGCTTGGATTGATCCAACAACACCTGTATCGACAACATATCATATTGCGGGTGATAATGTGGCAGTTGGTGATACTTTTAATTTATTTGGTGGAACATTGACTGTGACCGAAGTTAATAATGGTGCTTTTGTTGCGACATCTGGTGGTGATACATATCATGGGTATATTATCGGTGATAAATTATTCATAGATTCTAATGCGGATGGCAATACAAATCAAATGTATGTTTTTAACGGAACAAATTTGGATTTGTCAAAAGAATTGACTGTTGCAGATTATAAAAACTATGCTGCTATTTATGATGCTGTGCAATTAAGAGATTCTGGGAATTATGTTTCGAATGTTGTTGCGAATTTGTCTTTGCCAGCAACGTCTGTGGCTTTGGATTACGCAACGGTTGCAGCGGCAAAAATGTTAAATGATGCGGCAACGACTGATGCGTTAAAGAAAAGTGTGTATAAAGGTTTGATAAATAATTATTACAATCTTAATTCTGCGGATGACGGAACGGTGAATCAGCCGGGAACAGATGCTGAAAATGCATTCGTTTCGTTGGGAAATTATCAACAACAAATTTTGGTTAATTCTGCCGGGCATAATTTGGTTGGTTTGGGGGCGGGACAATCTTTGGCTCCGTTGGTGGCTACGTTTGAAAACTTTGCGCCGGTTGTGTATGATAATTTGCAAAATTTATTTATGACGGTTGTCGCTGTTTCGCCTGCAGATGGGACACAAAATAAAACAATATCCCAATATAATGAATCGGGATCGGGTAAGATAGAATTGTCCACATGGCAAGACGCAAATGATAATACGATTAATTATTCTTCACGTATTTGTGGATTGACCGGAACTGGTAATTGTGGTGCGATGAATCCATGGTGTTTTGCGGCACCTGGAACAACAGATTTGGAAGCGACTGCGGCAATGGCTGGGTCGGTTGCGCTGGTTAAAAGTGCTTTTAATTATATGACACCCAAAGAAATCTTTTTGTTGTTGGCTTTGACTGCGGATGGTCCATATTTGGGAACAGATCCCACCACTGATGTTGGATGGAAAACCAAAGATGGTACAGATAATGGACATGATTTGATTAATTATTTACGGGGCATGTACACATTGCCTGGTGATTTGAATACATCAAATGAACAATATTTGGAAAGTTTCAAGACAGCATTTGGGTTTGGATTGATAAATCTGGAACGTGCAACCAAACCGGGTACAAATATATATTATTTCGGCTCTGATAAAAATGTTATTGTGTCAAGTGACGGCGTTTCTTATTGGCGCAAAGCACCGGCATCTTCGTCGTCATCTTCGTCTGCACGTGCATCATCTGTGTTTTCTTTGACAACTCGTGGTGCAATTAATACTTCGTTTTTTGATGTGATTGAAAGTAGTGACGGCAGTATTTCTTTGCCACGTGTTTGGAATATGACTTTGACGGGCGATAATTCAAGACATGGATTATATATGGGCGATGTTTTGGGGGAATTCAGTGTTGATTCTACAAATAAACGTCAAAGCAAAATTGATAATATGACGTTTGAAATGGCGCTTTCGCCACGTGCATATAATGACAATTTAAATGGTTTGGATGATTTACGTGTTAATTTCAGTAATGAAAAATATGACGTGTATGCACGCTATCAAAGACATTTAACAAATGGTGAATCCAGGTTCGGCGGTCGTGCAAATGGTGTGTTGGCTTTGGTTGCGAATTCTGTTGAATCGGGTGCAAAATATAAAATTGGTAATTTTGCTTTTGGTGCGCATGCTTTTTCTGGAAATATAACAGATGAAAATTTATTAGAAAATGATCCGGCTATATCATCACAATTTGAACCAAAACGTTTGGGATTAGCAAATGGTGCATCTGTTGATACGGAATATAATAATGGTAAATTTGGTTTGAATGTTTCATTTGGTAGTATGAACGAAACCGATACTGTGTTGGGCATGCAAAGTGATGGATTGGTGGCTTTGAATGGTGGAAACACACAATATGTTGATACGGTTGCGACATATAATCCATTTGATTGGATGAAAATAACGGCACGTGCAACATTTGCAAACACAGATGCAAAATTGGGTGACGGTATAATCAGCAGTTTATCAACAATAAAATCTAATGCCTTTGCGTTTGGTTTTGATATCGGTGGATTTGATTTTACAGCATCAATGCCTTTGGCGGTGATTGATGGAAAAATGGGCTATGATTATGCAGACCTTAATGTTGTTGAAAACGATGGTAAATATGAAGTTGTTGCGAATAATCCGCATGTTGAATATTTGGATTTGTCTGCACAAAAACGTGAATTGCGATTTAATACATCATATAAACATTCAATCGGTGAATGGACAGATGCAGGTGTTGGTTTTATATATCGTGTAAATCCAAATAATACAAATGCGTTTGGAAACGAATCGATATTTATGTTCAAAATGCATCATCGGTTGGGTATATAATATCCAGAATTTTCACATTTTTGTATGGAATACGTTCTTATGTTTTTTGTGTTTTTTATGTGTAAAAATTAAAAACATGAAAACGAAAACATTTACTTTTTTGATGATACTGGCGATTGTTGGGATTCATCACAGCGCAAATTCTTGCACAGGTATAACATTAAATTCAAAAGATGGTGCGCATATTGTTGCACGAACTGTTGAATGGGCAGCTGGGGAAAGTCCAAGTGATTATTTAATTGTTCCCCAGGGTTTTGAAAAACAATCTATGTTGCCAGATGGAACACGTGATGGTATGAAATATTCTGCGTTTTTCGGGTATGTTGGATTGGCATCAGAAGATTATGTTATTGAAGGTTTGAACGAAGTAGGGCTGTCTGCGGGATTATTTTATTTCCCAAAAGTTGGTTCTTATCCAAAATATGATCCGGCACAAAAAGACAGAACAATTTCAGATACCGAATTTGTCGCATGGATTTTAGGCAGTTTTGAAACAGTCGAAGATGTTGTTTCTGCGTTAAGTTCTGTACGTGTGGTTGCAACGGATTCCAGGGCGGAAAATTTACATTGGCGGGTGGCTGATAAATATGGTCGTCAAATAGTTATTGAATACATAGATGGTATCGCAACTGTTCATGAAAATAAATTGGGTGTGTTGACTAATTCACCGGCATATGATTGGCATATAACCAATTTGAATAATTATATAAATCTGCAACCGGGGACAGGTATTGCACATGAATTTGGTGATATAAAATTATCGCCACTTGGCCATGGTTCGAATATGTTGGGGTTGCCGGGCGATGTTACACCACCATCAAGATTTGTTCGTGTTGCTTTTTATCAAACGTCTGCGCCAATATTGGCAACAGCCGAAGCGACGGTTAATCAAGCCTTTACTATTTTGGAAGCGATGACGATTCCAATTGGGATACAATATAATGACAAAACAAAAATTCCAAATATACCATCGGCTACACAGTGGACGTCTGTGACAGATATGACGAATAACAAAATTTATTATACGACTATGTATAATCCAATCATTCGCAAATTTGATTTGAATAACATAGATTTTTCAAATGTAATGTATCAACAGCATCCACTTGATACGATAAAATCCCGTCCAATAATAGATGCAGAAATAAATTGAAAACCGTGCACCCCCCTCGGCACGTTGTGCCACTCCCCCCTCGGGGGGAGAATTGGGTATCATGTGTTGCAGGGTGATTCTCCCCCATGGGGAGAGGGGACCCGTAGGGTGAGGGGGGGGGGAGAG
>CAMVPZ010000003.1 GCA_947169505.1 uncultured Pseudomonadota bacterium | reverse complement strand
TTGTTTTTACATTCCATATGCTATCACTTTTGCAATTTCAATAAAAGTGTTTTTTATAAGAAAATAAAAAAAATTTTTTACCCCACTCCCCACTCCGTGGTCCGTCTCCCCCCCATGGGGGAGAATTGGCTTGGGTGCTTCGTGGCCCCCCTTGGGGGAGAATTTGAAAAAGAATTTACATCTTGCCCAAATAAAAAAATTTTTCTATCATGCTAAACATGACGGAAGACAAAACAGTTATATCTTTTGCAAATGTATCTGCAAATTACGATGATAAACATGATGTTTTATCTGATGTGTCTTTTAATATCAGCGCTGGCTCGTTTTATTTTTTAACTGGTGCCAGTGGCGCCGGAAAAACAACTTTATTGCGTTTGATTTATCAATTACACAAACCGGTTGATGGAACAATCAAATTGTTCGGTCAAGACTGTCATGATTTATCACGAAATGATATTTCTGCTTTGCGTCATAAAATGGCTATTGTTTTCCAAGAATATTCTTTGATTTCTCATATGACAATTTTTGATAATGTTGCTCTGCCTTTGCGTGTTCGTGGTGTTGGGGCTGATAAAATAAAAAAATTGGTCACAAAAACACTTGAATGGGTTGGATTGGGTAAATTTGCAAATTTTTATCCTATGGAATTAAGCGGCGGTCAACAACAACGTGTATCTGTGGCACGTGCAATTATTATTCAACCTTCTATTTTATTGGCTGACGAACCAACTGGCAATCTGGACGACGAAAACGCATCACGATTAATGGAATTATTTATACAAATGAATAAAATGTTTGGGACGACTATCATATTGGCAACACACAATAAAAAATTATTGGAAACACATAAATTCCCCGTTATAACTGTTGAAAATCATCATGTCACATTTGCAAATTTAAATGATAAAAAAACAGAAAATTCTCATTCACCCCGCCAATGGAAGGGTCCACAGCCGCAAAATTATTTTACAGATTTATCAAAACAACTTGAAGATATTGGGAAAGCATAATGAAAAAAACAAAACTTGTATTTTCTATCGTACGTGAACAATCAATATTTATGATGGTTGTGATATCTGTTTTGGCGTTCTTATCTATATTGGCATTTGGAATTGCTTTATCAATTGGCACCGGGGTCATACATTGGAATAATAATTGGGAAAAATACGCAACTGTCCAAGTTATTGCCCAAGAACACAGCGCAGGCGTTAAAAAGATATTTGAAGAAAATTCAAATAAAATTGAATACGTCAAAGAAATTTCCAAAGACGAAATGGAACGTATGATGAAATCTTGGATATCCAGCGGTGCAAAAATAACAAACTATTTACCACAAATGTTTGAAATAAAATTAAAAGATGCATCGTATATGCCCGATATAAAAAACAAAATTTCAACCAAAGCAAAATTTTTAACCCATTCTTCTGCATTAAAAAATTCTGTATCTGCGGGTTGGAAAATCGTATCAATAACAATATTGGTGTTAATGTTAATGTTGGTATCTATTGGTGTGTGTGTATCTTGTATATCTCGTAATATCGCTATGTTGCATAAACATGAATTGGAAATATTAAACCAAGTCGGCGCCACAGATAATTTTATTGCCCATCAAATGCAAATCATTGTTGCGAAAATAAGTGCAAAAGCATGTGCAATCGGTTTCATTGTCGCCATGCCTATTTTATGGTTGATTTTATCCACAGCCCATTCTGCACGTGTTGGATTGTTGGCAACGTTATCTTTGTCTGGTGCTGATATAGTCGCATTGATTTTATTACCAATATTCATTGTTATATTTTCTGTATATATAACAAAAAAAACCACATTAAAAATTTTGGCGGGCAAATGATTAAATATATTCCTGTATCTTTTGTATTAATATGTTGTTTTGTGTTTGGCGGAATTATGTTTAAATCTGTCACCCCACCAAGATGCGAATCGCTGATGCAAAACGATACTATATTCGTATTAACCGGCGATGAACGTCGTATTCCATACGCATTAAAAAAATTAAATTCTCTGCAATATGGAAAATTATATATCATCGGTGCGGGTGCAAATAACATCACAGAACGCCCCCATGTTAATGTTGAATCAGAATCAAAATCCACATATCAAAATTCTTTGGCAATAAAAAATATCGTATACAAAGAACACCTGAAAAGAATTGTGATAATAACCACCGAAGATCATATGAATCGTTCTCTTTATCTTTTACGCAATGAATTGCCAGAAACTGATATCGTTGCATGCCCTGCTTCATTAACTGGGATGCCTGCACCACAACGTGTAAAACGATGGGGATTGGAATACATAAAATACATTGTCACATTATTTGGAATCAAGGAAAGTTAAAAAATGTTCAAAACTATCATTTTTAAATTATTTTTGTTTTTATGGTTTGTCGCATGGGCGCCATTATTGGTGATTGGATTGATATCAAAAAGATTGGAACAAAAATTTATATTGGCAGATGCATGGGGGGTATTATTTTTAGCACGCATAATCGTTGGTATAAAATATGAAATACACTATCCATTATTAGACGATGAAAACGGAATACCTTTTAAACACAATATCAATCAACGTCTTGATGGTCGTGCGATAATCGCTGCAAAACACATGTCTATGTTAGAAGTAGCAATTTTGGTCACTCATGTACCAAATGCTTTTTTCATAATAAAACGTGAATTGTTATGGATACCTATTTACGGTTGGGCATTTAAAAGAATTGGTTTAATTGGTGTTAACAGAAAACGTGGTGCAACAAACATGAATACTTTGGCAGAAAAAGTGACTGAAAACATAATGAAAGGCATGACATTGATTATCTTTCCCGAAGGAACTCGTGTTGCACCAAATCAAAAAGTCAAATTAAAACGTGGATTATTATTTTTGGCAAATTATTTGAAATTACCAATTATGCCGGTTGGAATGGACACGGGCTTATATTGGCCAAAACGTGGAAAAATGCGTTCTGGAACAACACATGTGTATTTCGAACACGAATTACCTTCTTCTGCAAGTTTGGACGAAATCAGTGAAGCAATAAATCGTCACAGTTGTTAAAAATTTATTATTTACACCACGGTTGTCTTTTGCCGCCAGAATAATGTCGTCCCAATTTTTCACGAATTAAAACCAATCCAACATCCCGACCCGTTGAATCAAAAACATTAGCATCTATACGTCCGGCATATTTGTCGTCTTTGATATTTTTTATTTCAATAACGGAACCAACCGGAATTAATTCTTCCAATCTTTCTTTTGCACGAATTGCCATTTTGATTTCTTCGTCACATTCACCATGAATTTCTGGAGTATCAACATTCCGCAATCGAACAGACACAGAATCTATTTCTGTTCCATCTTTTAACATAACTGTACCAATAAAAGTATCCCCATCAATGACATAATCAACAACAACTGGTGTTGCGAAACACGAAGGACAAAATAAAACCATCCAACAAATAGTTAAATATTTTTTCATTTTTTATCTATGGCAATTTTGGCGACCATGTTGGTTCTGTTCCGTTAATACCATCTTTTAAATCAATATCATAAATATTCCGTCCTGTAATATCAACACTGCGAATATGACTGATTCTTTCTTCGCCGTCTTGGGTACGTTCTGTTTCATAATAAACCAAACGACGAGATCCAGGTGCCCACGAAGGCGCTTCCATATACCAGCCACCCGCCAATATTTTTTCATGACGACCTTCTGGATTCATAATACCAATATAAAAAGTATCATCAGCCATTTTTGTAAATGCAATAAATTTTCCATCTGGCGACCAAGCCGGTGTTGCATAACGCCCTGCCCCAAAAGTGATACGTTCTTGTTTACCGGTATTTAAATTCAAAACATGAATTTGTTGTGAACCGCTTCTGTCTGAATTAAATGCCATATAACGACCATCTGGTGAATAAGAAGGCGATGTATCAATATGCGACCCAAAAGTCAACTGACGCAAACCTTTGGTTGTGATATCATATTCATAAATATTCGTCACACCATTTTTAACCAAAGACAACGCAACCTTGCTGCCATCGGGTGAAAATCTTGGTGCAAAACTCATACCACCAAAAGTACCTAATTTAGTTTGATCACCATTTTCTAAATCCAAAACCCATACCATTGGATCATCGTTACGATAAGATAAAAACACGACAGTAGACATATTTGGTGAAAAATGAGGCGACATAACAAACGTATTTTTATCAGACAAATAACGCATACCGTATCCGTCTTGGTCTATTATCGCCATACGTTTCACACGATTTGTGACAGAACCTGTTTCCGCAATAAATACTATCTGGGTATCAAAATATCCGGTTTCACCAGTCAATCTTTCATATATTGCATCAGCCATAATATGCGCAAGACGACGTACAGATTTTTTTGATGCAATCAAACTTTGCGCTTCTATTTGTTCTTCACCAGCCACATCCCACAAATAAAATTCCAATTTATATTTGTCTTTACCTTCTGGTTGAATAGATGCTTGGACCAAAGTTTGTGCTTTGATAGCAGTCCAACTTTTAAAATTTGGCATTTCATTCATTTTTACATATTCAGGAAATGCATCATGATTAATTATACGAAATAAACCAGTACGCTTTAAATCGTTTTCAACAACTTCCCGTAACATTTTTGCATCAGATTTTGACACACTGCCAATCGTTTCAAATTTTTGAACCGCAATAGATATTGGATCAACCCCACCGGCAACAACATCAACATGCAATTCTGCATTTGCATTTGAAATAAATACAAAAGAAAATATTGCCAAAACAAAAGATATAAATTTACGCATAATAAATCCTTTCCCTACAGGTTTACATTAATATATAAGATTTTAACATGCAAATATAAAAAAGCAAAAAAATATTATCAATACAAAAACCCATACAACCGCCAATACCTGCGCCATTACAGATATAAACACAAATGTATTGACAAATGTAAATACAATGTTATAGTCATTTGTAATCACGGTTGTATAGGAGATTGTCTATGCCCAATGTAATGCAACAATTATTCGTAATGAACATCGAATCTTTGTTAAAAGAATATGCGGCATATCGCGCATTTAATAAATCAGATTGCGTTATAAATATGCGAATTCCACATCAAATATTGGAACGAATAAAAGAATTGGCTGATGCACAACACGTTCCATATCAATCATTAATATCGTCTGTTTTATTTTCTCTGGCGAATATCGACGAATCAAAGAAAGATTAAACAAAAAAACAACCGCCCATAATGGGCGGTTTCAATTTTATTTAACTTTTTTACCAAGGTTGTGTAATTTCTAGACATCCTAATGTATGCTGACCGGTCGCAGATAACAAGAACGACAAAATAGCGCCAATCATGAATAACAATGAAAAGCCTACCAATAAACCGATACCCTTGCCTTTAATATCATCCATCTTGGCTTCACCTTTGGAAATATAAGTCCATGCCCAACCTGCGATATAAAACGCAGCACCCACAAAAGCCAATGTTCGCAACAACCCGAACACGTCCTTTAAATTTTTTATCAATTCGCACATACCATTATTTGCAGCAGATGCAGCAAAAGCCGGCACAGACACCATCATTGCGATTATTGCAAAATTAATTTTATTCATGATTTTTTTCATATAAAAACTCCTTCTTTCTTTTACTATTTTATCACAAAAAAAGTTGCTAGACAAATAAAAAAAACGCCGAAAATAAATTCGGCGTTTTTTTCATTAACAAAAATTAACCTGCATAAGCCGGAACAATAACATATCTGTTTTTCAATGTGCGTTTTTTACCACATTTTACGCAACCGCATTTTGGTGCAGCATTTTTTTCTTCGGTATAAACAGGAACGATAGCTTTGCGATCATTACGTTCAAAACCAAAAGTATCATCATTATACAAATCTTCACATCTTGTATTACGATAAACAACTTTCTTGGCATCTTTCAAAGAACGAATTTCTTCGTTAAATTTATTGCCTTTTTCGTTGTAATAATAAACGCAATCTTTACCTTCTTGGCGATAGCGCAAATCGGTTTTGTAATAATCATAACTGGAACAACCAGCAATCAAACCCAAACCTAACACAGACAAAATAACTTTTTTCATTTGTATTTCCTTGTTTTTTACCTCTCTCTGCATCCCGATTCGTCATACTAATTGTTGCACAAATTCATACGTTGTCAAGTTTTATATAAAAACATCCAAAAAATTTATATTTATGGTATAATATAAAAAACTGGCCAAAAAAGGTGGGATTTATGCACTATTCTGATTTTGGATTATCAAACACAAAAACACTACTTAATCGGGCTTTGCGTGGTAGCTATGCCGTACCAGCCTTTAATTTTTACAATATGGAAACATTGAATGCGATATTAACCGCCGCCGAAATAACGCAAAGCCCCGTTATATTGGCGGTATCAGAAAGCGCTTTAAAATACATGAGCGACGATATTTTAATGGGATTGGTTCGTGGTGCAAAATATAAAAAAAATCAAATCGCCCTGCACCTTGACCATGGACACAGTTTTGAAATCTGTAAACATGCGATAGATTTAGGCTTTTCATCTGTCATGTTTGACGGTAGTTCTTTACCATTACATGAAAACATTAAAATTTCGCAAAAAACAGCAGATTACGCACATAAATTCAACGTTTCAATCGAAACAGAATTGGGAATGTTGGCCGGATTCGAAGATAAAAACACAAATTCAACAGAATCTGCCTTTACCAATCCTGACATAGTTTACGATTTTGTAAAACAAACCAAAACCGATTCGTTGGCAATTTCCATCGGTACTTCGCATGGCGCATACAAGAGAAAAAACAAAAACGAATCGCTGCGTTTTGATATTTTGAAACAAATCGCAGAAAATATACCAAATACACCACTGGTTTTACATGGCGCATCAACAATACCGCAAAAATACGTCAAAAACATAAACAAATTCGGTGGCGATATAAAAAATGCGTACGGAATTTCCCCAGCGCAAATTCGCAAAGCCATCAGTATGCACATAGCAAAAGTAAACTTTGATTCAGATTTACGTTTGGCTTTTACAAGTGCTGTGCGTGAATATTTGTCAAAAAATAAAACAGATTTTAATCCACGTGATTATTTATCGCATGCCCAAAACGAAATGACCAAACACTGCATCACCACAATTCAAAACATCATGGGTTCCGGGTTTAAGATATAAAAGAATTCCCCAAGGATTCAACCTTGGGGCGTTTTTTATCTGTCCACTTTTTTTAATCTATAGATGTTGTTATGACACAATTATTTGTAGCCGGATTAACCATCACAGTTGACTTATCACCAAAAAAACTATCTTCATCTAAAATGCTTTTAACAATATCACATTTTGAAGCAGAAATTTTACACTCATACGCAAAACCTTCTTCCACTTTTACCACCTGTCCTCCCAATGCATTTTTACATACAGCATCTTTAAATGCTTTCCCTGTTCGGAATAAAGAATCTTTTTGACTAGCAGCAAACTTCTCATTTAAATATTGTTGATTATTATCATTTGCACTTGAAAAATAAAACACTTTTAAATCTTTACCTGTACACCAAACAAAATTATTTTCCGTACGCAAAGGCTCACAATTAAGGCCATGAGTTTTTGCATATATTTTTACAAGTGGTTTCCACTCATTATAGTAGATAGCATAAACGTTTTCAAAAGTTTTCCAATTACAATATTGAGAATATCTCCCCGTTTCATCCAAGCACGGATTTTTTGGAATACAATATTCATTACTATTATCCCATAATAATTCATCACTAGCCTCACAAGCAGCTTTAATTTCTGCCATATCAACCTCTGCACTTGCCGGTAATACAGTAACCATCACCCCCACAATTCCAAATATAATTTTTTTCATTTTTTCTCCTTTTTTTAACACGAACATCCTTTTGGTGCCCGATTAACTTTGCATAACAAAGCACAGTTATCATCTTTTTTCTCTGCTTGTGTTTTATTAATTATTACACGCGCACTGTCATCACTTTTACCGCCATTTTTACCCTTTAACTTTTGTGATAATTTTATATTGCCGTAAACACCGATGCCGGTGGCGACTAATGTTGTTAAACCTGCTATCTTAAAACCTGTTGTCGATTTTTCACATTGTTGTAATTTTTCATATTTTGTATCACGTTCATTTGTCAAACGTTCAATCTCACTGTCCAAAATTTGGTTTCGTATTTCTAAATCAGCCCCCGCATTCACAGCAAATGGCAACAATATCAAAAATATTATAAATATTTTCTTCATTTTTTATTTTCCGTCTTGGGTTCTGGATTTTTTGTTGTGTCTGTTTTCTGTTTTTTCGTTTTTTCAACCTGGACTATGGCGGCTGTCCCTGTTGCCGCAACCCCAACAGCACCAACCACAGTAGCTGCGACCCAGCCTTTTTTGGCTTTTTCACAACGAAGCATTTCAGAGTTTATTTGTTGGATTTCTTCTTTTAATTCTTGGAGTAATTGTTCTTTGTATTGAACCTGCGCCGACAACCCATCGGTATCAGCAACCGCAACATTTAAATCAAATATCAGGAAAATGCTCAGCAGCACACTACATGTGTGTGTGTGTGTGTGTGTGTGTGTGTGTGTGTGTAGCTTTCTGCGGGTTTCAGCACATTGACAAAAAAACTTATCCATTATTGACATAAAAAAGCCTTTACTCTAATGGTAAGGATTGTATCATATTTTTGATATAAAAAAAAGTAAAAAAATAAAACAAAACGGCGCAGATGCGCCGTAAATCCTAAAATAAAATAAATTAGAATGATGAAGATGCGAAGTTGTCACCAAGCGAAATGTACAAACGCTACATGAGTGAGGTGACAACAAGCAGATTTATACCGATTTAAAAATAAATTAGAACGGCGCAGATGCGCCGTTGTTATTAAGTGAAGTGTACAAAACGTACATGAACGCAATAACGACAAGCAGATGTGCCGTTATAATTTATTTTGCACGTTCGACGTATTCTAATGTTTCAGTATTCACAACTATCTTTTCGCCCTGTTCGATAAAAGTTGGAACCTGAACACGAACACCATTATCAAGTATCGCAGGTTTACCACCGCTGCTGGTTGCAGTTTGACCTTTTAAAGCAGGTTCTGTTTCTTCAACGGTTGCAACCACAGTTTTTGGCAAAGTGATTGATACCGGATGACCTTCGACAAAATTGGCACGAACCAACATTTCTGGCGCCAAAAATTTCATTTGTTCACCCAAAGAATCATTTGGCATTGTAAATTGTTCATAATCTGACAAATTCATAAAGAATGCATCTGTGCCATCAGAATACAAATATTGACATTCAATATCTTCAACCATCAATTTTTCAACTTTGTCTTCGGCACGCCAACGATCACCACCCTTATTACCAGAATCAATATCACGCAAATCCGCCTGGACAAAAGCGCCGCCTTTACCCGGTTTAACCTTAGTAATCGAAGTCACAGAATAACGTTTACCATTATGGGAAATTACCCAACCAACACGCATATCGTTTGCAATATAAGATGCCATTTCTTACCCCTTGATTAGTTTTTTACCGGGCTAAGTCTATAACAATATTTTTATATTCGCAAGAAAAAACGGCGCAGATGCGCCATCTTCCGATTCATAAAAAAAATTAGAATGATAAAGATACAATAAAAAACGGCAACGCAGTGTACAAATGCTACATAAGTTGCCGGTTTTTATTGCAGATTTATTATTATAATTTTTTTTTACATGCGCATCGGCATCAATACAAATAACGAATCAGTATCTTTTTCCGTAGATTTAATAATCGTTGGTGACAAAGATTCTTGCATTTCCATTTGGAATTTTTCACCTTCGACCTGGCCCGCAACATCAAGCAAGAATTTCACATTGAAATTAATTGTAAATGCAGCATCGCCATTATATTCAATGTCTAATTCTTGGGTAGCAGTTCCAGCATCCGGACTTGATGCGTTGATAACCAATTTATTCATTGAAAATGCCAAAGATACAGATTTCGTTTTATCAACACTGGCGACCGATACCAAATCCACAGCATTAACAAATTGTTTTCTGTCCAAGATTGCAATTTTATCATTACCCTTTGGAATAACAACACGATAATTTGGATATTGCGCATCGACCAATTTACTGGTTAACATAGCAGCACCAACTGTAAAACGAGCCTTGGTATCAGACAATTCAACCAAAACATCATCAACATTAGCATCTTCCAATAATTTAGACAATTCGCCAATAACACGACGTGGTATAATCACAGACGGCATACTTTTTGCCCCATCCGGTGCTTTAATCGCACACAATGCCATACGTTGTGCATCAGTTGCAACCGCCGTTAATTTGCCGGTATCTTCACTGATATGGAAATATATTCCACCCAAATGATAACGAACATCATCTGTTGGGATTGCAAATTTAGTTTGGTTAATTAAATGTGCCAAATCCCCAGTTGTCATTTGGAATTTAGTGCTTAAATTACCGCCAGCCATTACCGGGAAATTTTCAGCCGGCAAAGTTGGCAAATGAAACACAGCACGACCACTGGACACAACTAATTTGTCCCCAGATTGCTTAAAACTTATTTCCGCATCATCCGGTAATTTACGAACAATATCATACAACATTTGAACCGGCACAGTTATTTTGCCACCCAAAGTAATATCAGCAGCAACATGTTCAACCAATTCCAAATCAACATTAGTTGCAGACAAAATTAAATCATCACCAGCTTCTATTTTTACATTAACCAATATCGGCAAAGCGGCACGTTTTTCAACAATCGATTGCATATGCCCCAGCGCACGTATTAACACCTGGCGAAACACTGAAAATTCCATAACATACTCCTGTTTCTTTCTTATTCTTTTATTTCCTTATGAAAGATTTTAACAAAAAATACCGATTCGGTGCAAGAGTAAAACTGCAAATTTAAAAAAATATTAAAAGTTGACAAAATCACTTTAGCAATATTTTTTCCAGTTTATTTTTAACTTTTTTCAAATCATCATATTTTTTTATATTACCTTTTTCAGCAAAAGAAATATCACCTGTTTCTTCGGACACAACCAAAATAGTAGCATTTGAAGATTCAGACATTCCTAATGCTGCACGATGACGTGTTCCATATTTCCATTGTAATTGATTTTGTGATAACGGTAATATAGCACCCGCATAAGCAATTTTGTTTTCATGAATTAACACTGCACCATCATGCAACGGTGTTTTATTAAAAAACAAAGTCAACAACAATTCACTTGATATAATCCCATTTATTTTTGTGCCATATCTTTCAATCATACCATCGTCCATATTTTCAAGAAAAACTATCAATGCCCCGGTATGTTTTTCAGACATATATGAAACGGCTTTCATTATTTCATCAATCGACCTTTGTTTATCAGAAATATTTTTTTCATTTTGTTTAAAAACAAAAATTGCTTTTTTTAATCCTTTGATATTTCCCATTAATGCCAAAATTTTTCGCAATTCTGGTTGAAAGATGACTATCAATCCCACCGACAAAAACAAAGCAATCCAATGTAAAAATCTGCCCAATAATCGCAAATGAACCAAAGGCAACAAAAAACTTAACAACCATAAAACACCCAAACCAATTAGACCACGCACCAGTTTTTCTGATGAAGTATTTTTTATAAAACTGACATAAAAAATATATACAGTAATACAAATTATGAAAATTTGAATTACACTTAACCAATCCAACATACCCTATTCCTTTGTTCCAAAAAACTCTTGTATTAAAATCTTTATTGGTCTGTCCATCCATTCAGGATCACCACGTCTTTTTGGTGCGCCTTTTTTCTTGGCGGTTTTATACGGTTTATCATCTGCCAACCAACTTTCCAATAAATCGCCAGCCAATAAACCCGCAACAAATCCACCAGCGATACTTAACCCACCAGTTAATGGTGCCAACAATAAACCTATTCCAACCGCAGAACCAACTTTTTCTGCGACCGCTGCCCCGCTTATCTTGAAATCAGGTTCTGCCAAATTTCCAGTTATTTGCATCGCATTAACCAAGTTACCAGACAAAGACAATTTTAATCCACGTACAGGAACAGAAGCCAAAGACATTTGAATTGTTTCTTTGCCTAAATCCAAATCCCCGGCAAGACGCAAATTCATAATATGTGTTTCTACTGCAACACCATTTTCAGTTTGTATTAACCCATCTCTTAACTTCACATTTACAATTGCTTTATCTATGACAATCATATCACGCTTGTTTCCTGTAAACATATCTTCCACATTATGACGCAAACTGGTTAAAAAATCCCCGCCATACATATATTCAACCAAATCTTCATGTGCAAAACCCCGATCCACAGAATAAACCATTACCGGTCCAGTAATAGTTTGCATTATTTGCGACATATTTGCACCATGTGCTTTGACATATAAATCTATATTCACAGGCAACCCCGAAATAACATCATCAACATTTATTTGTTTTAATATTTCACCAATGTAAATATGTTCCCCTTCTGCAGCGGCTTCCAACTTATACACACCATTTTCATCAATGGTTCCATCAACCTTTACCTTTATATCACCAGCACCGATACCCAAAGAACCGTCAACATGTAATTTATGATTTTTAACATTCAATTTGATATCCATTTTTGATAAATCAAGCGAACGATATACAATAAAATGTTTCCAATTCAAATCAACTTCGGCATCAATATCGTATAAAAATTCACCAAACAAAGGCATATCATGAAAAACATTTAATTCACGATTTGGATGTATCCATTCTTGACCAACACCAAACCATTGCGGAAAAGATTTGTATATATCAATGCCATCGGAATTTATTTTTGCTTTTATAATTGGGACTTTCTTTGACCAATCATACGAACCAGAAAAATTTATCGAAGACCCATTGATGGCGACAAAAGATTTTCTGAACGATATCTTTTTTGTGCCAATACCACCTGAAATATCCAATTTTATTTTTGGTAATTGCACCATATCTATCTTAAACCATTTGCCAGATTTTTCTAAATTTGGTATTTCACCACGAACAATAAAATCTATTGGCATTTTGCTTGTTCCTTCTAATGCAACATCTGCAATCAAAGCTTCGCCACCTGTAGCAAAAGCGATTCGTACAGGATAAATTTTTCGTTCCGGATTATATTCAGAAAATTGAATCACAAACGGAAAATTAGTATCATATGGTTTTACCCAACCGCTGTATTCACGATTTTCATGCCGCGTATAATTGCTTATGCCAAAACTTGCCAATTCATATTTATCACCAAACAAATCCACAGATAAATTTTCAATATTTAAACCTATAAAAGGAAATTGTTTCACCGGATACATTGGGATTTCACCTTTTTCTGTATCTGGTATTTTTTCTGGAATATCTTGTTGATTAAAAACAATAGAATTTTCACCTTTGGAATTTCTTTCTATTACTATTTTTGCATCATGCACTTTGATATTACGAATCACAGGATGCGAAGAAAACAAAGAAAACAAATCCATACGCACAGTTATTTTTTTTGCAAAAAACATATTTTTATTTTTTGCCCACTCTGCATTTGGAATACGAACATCATTTAATTCTATTGTTGGACGCAAAGAAAAATTCCATGACATTTTACCATCTATCTCTATGGGCATATTTGTCGTATCCCGCAACCCAGATAAAATATTTCCCCGCAAAGATTCTAAATTAACCTGGTGTAATGCAATAATAACAGCAACAATCAATCCCATAAAAAAAAGGGCTATCATTCTTAACAACCAAAGATGTCTTTTATAAAAAGTATATAAAAACATAATTCTTCACCTTATGGCAATTTAAATTCGAAAAACTTTATCACTGATTGCATAAAATCTGGCACATCGGCATAAAAAGTCATTTCTTTATTATTCCCAGGATGCCTTAAAGTTATCTTATATGCAAATAAAAATAATTTTTGTGTGTTTAAAACAGAACCAAAAACACCATCTAATCTATTTTCTCGATTTCCATATAAATCATCCCCTACAATCGGTGCATGCAAAGAAAAAGCACTGTGCAATCTTAATTGATGTGTTCGCCCTGTTTTTGGCGAAAACAAAATCCATGTTAACAAACCAGAAGCTTCCCCCAAAACCTTATATTCCGTGATTGCACGCTGCGCACCAGCATTATCGGGAATTTTTGCAAAATCTTCATAAACCCGACCTTTGGCAACATAATTTTCTATCGTGCCCGATTTTTCGGCAACAACACCTTGTAATAAAGCCAAATATTCTTTGTGTGCGGTTTTGTTTTGAAATTGTTTTGACAAATCTTGAGCAGCCTTTTGATTTTTTGCCACCACTAACAAACCACTGGTTTCTCTGTCTATTCTGTGAACCAAAGATATTTTGTCATACGGAAACAAAGCAGCTGCCATTTTATCCACAGATTTTTTTATTCCTGTTCCACCCTGCACTGCCAATCCAGCAGGCTTATTAAAAACAACTATATCAGCATCATCGTGTATTATGCATTTACGCAATTTTTCTAAATCCGTCAATGAATACCTTTCGCCATTTTCTGTTTTTTCGACATGTTGAAAAGACTTCAGTGTTGGCGGTATTCGAACTTTATCCCCAGCGGTTAATATCTCCATTCCTTTACACCGTGATGAATTAATTCTTATTTGTCCACCACGACAAAGTTTATAAAAATCACGTTGCAACATCGCTGGATAATGTCGCAAAAACCACCGCAACAAACGCATTCCGGATTCCGCATCAGAAATAGTAATAAATTCCGCCATAAATTATTCACCATACGTAATGGAAACAACATTATCGTTTCCATCAACACAATTACCCGTGGCACCACTTTCTTTGTGATCCGAAGCAATATAGCCAACAGATTCAGTCCATGCTTTTGTCACTAATGCCTCACAATCAGATTTTGACAACCCATTTATACGCACAATAAATTGACGTGTATTTGATGGATTCACAGCCAATTCATATGTTCCACCATATGGATTTTTATTGCTTACAGACATAGCTGCAAAAATAGTAGAATTGTCAATGTTTGAAAAATCATCATAATCCACTAACAGACTGCGGACCCCGGAAACAATTGTCACAATATCATCAGTGACCCGTGATTGTTTTTGTCTGTTTATACCCAAAGAAATCAAAGCAAACGCAGTTGCAGTTAGCATACCCATAATTGCCAATACGCCAACCATTTCTATCATTGAACGACCAGATTCTTGTCTCATTTTTTCACCTCTATTTGATTTTTATATTTTATATAATATCATATAATTCATGAATATTCAATTTAGAGATTTAATAGAAAACGCTCCTATGTCACCCGGGATATACAAAATGTATGACGGGGAAAATAATCTTTTATATGTTGGTAAAGCAAAAAATTTATTGAATCGTCTGCGCCAATACATCGATGTTTCTAAACTTGAAAATCATAAACAGGTGATGCGATTATTGGCCAAACATGTTGAATGGGAAATCACTGCAACCGAACAAGATGCTTTGATTTTGGAGCAGAAATTAATAAAAACATTAAAACCAAAATACAATATTATGCTGACAGACGGAAAAATGTATCCTATGTTGGCATTAACAAAACATGAATTTCCACGTCTTTTGAAATTTCGTGGTAAAATATCACAAAAAAAAGATGTTTTTGGACCATATCCGTCTGTACATGCGTTAAACGACACAATAAAAACAATACAACGTGTATGTAAAATAAGAACATGTAATGATACTTTTATGAAAAATCGTGTTCGTCCATGCTTACTATATCAAATTGGTCGCTGCAGTGCACCCTGCTGTATCCAACAAACTGATTACGATAAAAATGTTCAATTGGCACGTCGTATTTTAACCGGCGACAGTGAACCCATAATTGCAGATTTAACAAAAATTATGCAAGATTTTTCAGACAAAACGGATTTCGAAAATGCCGCCATTATACGTGATAAAATAATCGCATTAACAAACACGTCAAATCGTGGTATACGACAGAATCTGTCGTATACACCAAATTTACAATGGGATAAAAATGTATCAGAATTGGAACAGTGGTTGGGAATAAAATTAAACTCTGTCGGGGTTTTTGATAATTCACATTTGTTTGGGAAACAACCTGTGGGCGCGATGATTGCTTTTGGTCATGACGGTTTTACAAAATCATCATACCGTCATTTCAAATTACAAGACATGAAACGTGCCGGAAACGATATCGCAATGATGGAAGAATTTATAACTCGTGCAATCAAAGATAACCCCCATCTTGATTTAATAATCGTAGACGGTGGTCGTGCGCAATGGAATATCGCAAATACGGTATCAAACGGAAAAATTCCTGTATTGGGCGTAGTAAAAGGTGTTGTGCGAAATGGTGATGAACATTTTATAATGCCAGATGGTACTGAAAATCGAAACCTGCCAAAAGACAGCGATTTGTTTTTACTTTTACGTGCTGTTCGTGATGAAGCACACAGGTTTGTTATAACATATCATCGTGCAAAACGTGCAAAACAACTAACTGCATCTTGTTTAGATGAAATCGAAGGTATTGGCCCGATTCGCAAAAAACAACTTTTACAACATTACGGTTCTGTGCGTTCAATAATGGATGCAGATTTAAAATCTTTGCTTAACGTTCCTGGATTGGGAAAAAGTGCCGCTAAAAAAATATATGCATATTTCCATTCATAAATGATATAATAAAAACAACAAACAAGGAGAAAAAAATGAAAATATTTGTTAATTTTTTATCAATATTTCGCATAATGGCTGCATTTGCGATTATATTTACAATTATGTTTAATTGGCCATGGGTCACATTTATATTATTCGCATTGGGTGCGATTTCCGATTGGTTTGATGGATATTTGGCACGTAAATATAAATGTTGTTCAAAACTTGGTGGGGTTTTGGATCATATTGGTGATAAATTATTGGTATGCAATACATTAATTATGTTAACCATCATGGGACCTGTTTGGTACATAGTTGTCCCTGTAATAATAATGATTGCCCGTGAATTGTACATCAGTGGTTTACGCGAATTTTTAGGCACACAAAAAATAGAAATGCCTGTACCAAAGGCACGTTTTTCAATGGGTAAAATAAAAACAACTATACAAATGATTGCAATATCCGCATTTTTGTTGTGGTTTGCAATATTTGCATCTGTGACCCCGGAAACAGATAATCGTGTAATATTTTATTTGATTTACGTCTTACCTAAAATTGGAATATTCAGTTTATGGTTTGCATTGGTCGCATCTCTTTGGAGTGCAACCCAATACACATTCACATTTGCACAAAAATTAAAGAAAATAAAATAATAAAAACAGAATATAATAACAATCGTAAAAATCCGCTTGTACGGCGGATTTTGTCGTATACAACAATTTTTATTATACAAATAAATCTTTTACAAATTGTGCATGCTCGGTTATAAATTTAAAACGAAATTCTGGTTTTTTACCCATCAAATCATAAACCAGTGTTTTTGTTTTTTCTGTATCTTCCAAACCTTCTTCTGTCTTTGGCGGTAAATCAACACGAATAAGCCGACGAGTTTTTGGTGACATAGTAGTTTCTTTTAATTGATTTGGCATCATTTCACCCAAACCTTTGAATCGAGAGATTTCAATTTTTTTATTTTTATATTTATTGTTTTTCAAATCTTCCAATTCTTCATCCGTATCAACATAAATAGATTCCGTTCCACATGTTAATTTATAAAGTGGCGGACAAGACAAATATAAATGTCCACCATAAATTAATTGTGGCATATATTGATAGAAAAATGCCATCAAAAGCGATGCAATATGACTGCCGTCAACATCAGCATCAGTCATAACAATAATTTTTTCATATCGTAATTTCGAATCGTCCCAATCTTTCACAGTGCCGGCACCAATGATATCAATCAAATCATTCAATTCGCGATTCGCACTGAATTTTTCATCGGAATTAGATAACACATTTAACACTTTTCCACGCAAAGGCATAATGGCTTGGGTTGCCCTGTCCCGTGCCTGTTTGGCGGTTCCGCCAGCCGACTCTCCCTCAACAATAAATAATTCGGTTCCATCCACACCATGTTTCGAACAATCTGCCAATTTGGCCGGCATACGTATTCTTTTGGTCGGTGTTTTTCGTGCAACATCTTTGACCTGCTTTGTCTTGATACGTGCGTTTGCCAGATTCACAACAAAATCCAACAACGCATTTGCAGTTTTGGGATCAGACGCCAAAAACATTTCCCATGGATCACGTAAAGCGTTTTCTGTATATCTGGCAATTTCAGGATTAGATAATTTTTCTTTAGTTTGTCCCAAAAATTGTGGTGTTTTATAAAACACAGAAACTATTGCAGCAACAGAATCAAACACATCTTCACCAATAATAGACGCCGCCGCTTTGTTATTAACCTTTTCACCATATGCCTTTAAACCTTTGGTTATTGCAGCCTTGAATCCATTTTCATGCGTTCCGCCATCTATTGTCGCAATCGTATTGCAATACGAAGCAAAAAATCCGTCATCCGAAGCAGCCCCATTTTCATCAGTCAAAACAGTCAACGCCCATTCAACACGACCACTGTCATCTGGAAAATCTACAGAACCAGAAAAAATCTTTGGTAAAATTTTTGGTTTAGAATCTGTTTTTTCTGCAACAAAATCCGCCACACCATTTGGGTAATAAAAAACTTTATCCGATTCGATATTCATATCTTCGGTAATCAGCGCCGGATTACAATGCCATTCGATTTTAACCCCACGAGACAAAAAAGATTTTGCACGTGCCATACGATAAATTTTAACCGGCTTGAATACAGCGTTTTCACCGAAAATTTTATCATCCAATGTAAATTTTATTTTTGTTCCATGCGCTTTGGTTGGATTGCCTTTTGCTATGGGACTGGTCACTTTTCCACGTGAAAAAGTTTGATGCCATTCATAACCATCCCTGGAAATCACAACATCCATACTTGAAGAAAGCGCATTTACAACAGCACTTCCCACCCCATGCAAACCACCACTGGTTTTATAAACATTATTATTGAACTTTCCCCCCGAATGAAGTGTAGTAAGAATCACTTCCAAAGCAGATTTCCCAGGATATTTAGGATGTTCATCAACAGGGATTCCACGACCATCATCAATAATTTCTATGGTTTTTGCATCAATCAAATTAACAACTATCTTTTTTGCAAAACCAGCCACCGCTTCGTCAATAGAATTATCCATAATTTCAACAGGCAAATGATGCCATGCCTTTTCGTCCGTCCCCCCAATATACATACCCGGGCGCAACCGTACTGGCTCTAAGCCTTCTAAAACCTCAATATCCGAAGCATCGTATTTATTCATCATCTTTCCCATATCAACAACGGTATTATTAAACCATTTTTACGATTTTATCAAGTGAAACTATTCTTTATCCCCAAAAAACAGCAAAAAAATAGTGTTTTTTCGGGCTTGATTTCTAATATAATATACCTATATATTTATTACTGAAATAATCAAGTGGGTAAAATTATGAACAAAAATCCTTATGAAATCCTTGGTGTTTCTAAAGATGCCAGTGATACAGACATAAAAAAAGCATATCATAAATTGGTTATGAAATATCATCCCGATAAAAACCCGGGGGATAAAACAGCCGAAGAAAAATTCAAAGAAGTAAATAATGCTTTTGATATTTTAAAAGACCCGCAAAAACGTGCAGCATACGACCGATTCGGTGATGCGGCATTTGCTGGTGGAAATGGCGCCAGCGCAGGCGCTGGATTTAACGGCAATCCATTTGGTAATGGCGGATTCCATTTCAATATGGGTGGTGGCGACATGGGCGGAATGGAAGATATTTTACGTGAAGCCATGCGTGGTTTTGGATTTGGCGGTGCTGGCGGCTTTGGTGCTGAAGAACGCCGTCAAAATCGTGGACGTGATTTATTGGATGAGATAGTAATTGATTTACGGGATGCTTTTTTCGGCACAACACATACAATAAAATTTACCAGTGCTGTCAAATGTGAAAAATGTGATGGACATGGAACAGCAGACGGCAAACCTGCAAAAACCTGTTCTACATGTGGTGGTACTGGATACGTTCATGCACGTCAGGGATTTTTTGCGGTTGAAACCCCATGTCCAGATTGTCATGGATTGGGCAAAAAAATTGATAAAAAATGCAGCGCATGTGAAGGAAGCGGAACAGTAAACAAACAACGAACTTTGGATGTAAAAATTCCGGCTGGAATTATGGATGGCACAAGATTACGTATGGCTGGCATGGGCGAAGCCGCCCCAAACGGTGGAACACCCGGTGATTTTTACGTTGATGTCCGCATCCGTCCAGACAAAAAATTTGAACGCATTGGGAACGATTTATTAATGCATATGGATATGGATTTCGCAACGTTGGCTTTGGGTGGCGAAATAGAAATTGAAACAATTGATGATAAAAAATTATCTGTAAAGATTCCATCTGGAACCCAGGTTGGCGAAAAATTACGTGTCCGTGGCCATGGTATGCCAACAGGTCGTGGTGGCTTTGGTGATTTGTATTTGGAAATCGGGATTATAATCCCAAAGAAATTGACAGAAAAACAAAAGAAAGCATTAAACGAATTTGCAGATATAAAATCCGGCAAAAAAAGTTGGTTTTAATTTATAAAAAACAACCCGCAGGTTTCCTGCGGGTTGTTTTCTTTCTCCTCTTTTCTTGTTCTTTTGAACAAAACTTTTATTTGCACAATTTCACCATATCGGCAATTTCTGCACCCAAGATTAAATCTGTGGATTTTTGACTTTCGATTTGGTTCAGCGCATAAACAACCGTCGCATGATCACGACCACCACAAACATTGCCAATTTCTGTCAAAGATAAATTTGTCACTTCTTTTAATGTTGCCATCATGATTTGACGTGCACGTACCAAACGACGTGTTCTGGAATTACCACAAATTTCATCATATGACACAGACATTTTTTCACACATTGCCTTTACCATTGCAATTGGTGTTTTGCTTTTTACCAATACATCACCCAACAAATGCAAAGCAACATTCATGTCGACACTTTCGCCCATCAATTCAGTATATGTATTTATTTTATTGATAATCCCATTTACCAAATGCCCATCTGCAGCAATTCTTTTGGATAATTCTTCGGCAACATCACCTTTAACACCGGCACGCAACAACATAGAACGACGAACAAACGCATTTGGTGCAACGACATCAACAACCAATCCAGATGCCAACAAAGACTGTATACGTCTGTCAAAACCATTTAATGCATTTGGTGCAACATTCGATGTCACAACAACAGTTTTTCCAGCATTTTTTAAATCCACCAATAATTGTATAAATTCATCTGTACTTGCACGTTTACCAGCCAGCGCACAAACATCGTCCATCATAAACACGTCACATTTACGACAATAATCTTTGAATGAAAATATCGTT
>CAMVPZ010000002.1 GCA_947169505.1 uncultured Pseudomonadota bacterium | reverse complement strand
AATCCAAAAAGAATAGATTTAGACAATAATCGGGTAAACATTGTATATGAAATCAAAGAAGGTCATCCAACATATATCGAAAGTATAGATTTTGAAAACAACAAAAAGTTTCGTTCCAGTACTTTGCGAAGCGAATTGTTATCACGTGAACATGCGTGGTGGCGTTTTATGACACAATTTGATGTATATGACGAAGACAGAATTCAATACGATCAACAATTATTGAATCAATTTTATTTACGAAATGGATTTTTGGATTTTCGTATAACTGATGTCAAAGGAACATTCACTGACACCAGAGAATATTATTCTGTGAAATACACTGTGGATGAAGGAAATCAATATAAAATTGGTAATGTCAGCATTGACAATCCTTTCCCTGATGTTCCAGACAAAGAATTGCAAAAAGTATTAACTGTATCAAAAAAAGATGTTTATAACATTGATGAAATTGATGCAACTATTAATGCAATCCGTGGCAAAGTCGCAGATCACGGTTATGCGTTTATCAGTGTGGAACCAATACCGGAAAAACACGATGATACCAGAACTGTGGATATAAAATTTAAAATCAATAAAACAAACAGAATTTATATCAACAATATAAATTTATTAGGGAATGTACGAACATTTGATAATGTTATTGAACATCATTTGCCAATGCGTGAAGGCGATCCTTTTTCTCTGCAAACAATTGAAACAGGCCGTCAAAATTTAATGCGCACACGTTATTTCAAAGATGTCCAAATGGTTCCAACAAGGTTGCAAGACGCCAACATGATGAATTTGGACGTAAAGGTAGAAGAACAACCCACAGGCGAATTGTCTGGTGGATTGGGTTGGTCAACTATAAACGGTTTTATGATTGATGCCGGAATAACAGAAAACAATTTCATGGGACGTGGACAAATCGTTCAAATCAAAGGTTCTATTGCACAATATCAACGTCAGGCTTTGTTCAGTTTTACCGAACCATTTTTGTTTAATCGTGAATTATCTGGTGGATTTGATGTGTCTTATACTCAATATAAATATTCTAAATTGGGTGGTTATGGATACGACCGTGATTCTTTTGTAGTCGCAGGAAGATTAGGATGGCGATTAACAGATCATTGGACACAAACTATGCGATTGTCTGCTTCGTTTGATCAAAACTATGATTTGCAACTGGGTGGATGGAACAAAGCTAATCTTTACACTTTGGGAACAAACTTACGCTATTATAATTTAAATACAAATTTCCAACAAAATACTCATACTGGTATTGTTGGAAACATTGGGATTGCCTATACTGGATTTGGCGGAACAAATACTTTTATGCGATACAATGCTGATATCACAGGATTGGTCAAATTCTTTGATGACAGATGGCAATTAAAATCTTCATGGGAATTTGGTTATTTACAATCTTTGGAAAGCAATGATTATATTCCACGTGTTTACCGTTATTTCTTGGGTGGCGAAAACCTGCGTGGATTCGAAGTTGCCGGTATTGGCTCACGCAACTGGTTTTACAGAACTTATTCATTGGGTGGATTATGGAAAGCAAACGGTTCCACACAACTTAATTTCCCAATATTTATCCCAGACGAATATCAAATCAAAGGTTTCGTATTCATGGATTACGGTATTTTGGGCAAACCACCAAAACGTGAATTTGAATACCAAGGTCAAAAAAACATCATAGACGAAGATTGGCGCACATCTGCAGGTGTTGGTATTTATTGGAATACACCTATGGGACCAATGAATTTCTCTTGGGGATGGCCATTGAAAGTCAATAAATATGATGACGAACAACGCTTTTTGCTTTCGTTCGCAACACAGTTTTAAATTATTTTATCTTGACTAGGGATTTGGATTTTTCTTATAATCTTACAAGAAAGGAGATAACAGCATGAAAAAATTTCTTATAATTTGTACATTGGCCGTTATTGGTTTGGGAATGTCTGGTTGTGGTCAAATATATGACAGCGAACCGGTTGGTATTGGATATGACAATAACGAATTGAAATTAAGTCCGTGTGCTTGCATACTGGTGTATCAGGCATAAAATATTTAATTAATTTATGGGGGATTGGGTGGATTATCCAAACGATTTTAATACACCTGCGTTTCCTGCGGGCAAAACGATTGCTTTAACCCGCACTGTTTCTATTTGGATTTTAATTGTGTTCTTTTTTATTGTTGTTGCATGTGGTTTTTTATTACTGGGCAGACATTTAAAAAAGAATTTTCCGTTTTTGATATCTGTTGATACGGTAATGGAAGAATGGAATGTTGTTTCTTATCCTGATGAACACAAAAAACCAATACCTCAATATCAATATATTCAACAAAAATTGGTTAATGATTTCGCAAAGGATTGGTTTACGATTTCAACAGATCCGGATATAAACAATGATATCTGGCAAAAATGTTCTTTGGAAGAATGCAGCAGTCCACAACAATTTAATCCAGAAAACAAATATTGTGCTTTGTCATGTAAATCCGCTGAAAGTGTGTTTGATGTTTTCATGAAAAAAGTATTGCCAGATTACAAAGCCAGAATTGACCAGGCAAACGAAATATGGGACGTTTCTAATGAAGTCATATCATCAAAACCTGAAAAAATTTCCCAAGACGCCAGTAAATGGTCGGTTCGCATTAATGTAAAATCATCCGTTAATGGAAATTTTCGTGTGTTGGCTTTTATAGAAATTGAAAGAAATGTTAATTTATATCCTGCAACATTTGGGTATTATGTCAGTAAATTTAATTCATACCGGATTACAAAATGAGAAAGATACAGTCTTTTTTTACCGGCATATTTTTATTAGCAACCGTGTTCGCTATGTTGGTTTTGGCGACACTTGTTTATCGTGCAAATGAAAATTCTTCTATCAAATCTTATATATTCCAAATAAACAATTCTGCACGTCAGCGTGTTGGGAATTTACAAAATCTGGATAATATGTCTGCTGCTGATTTGCGTGATAAATTAATACGTAAATATGTTTCTGAATATTTCAAAGTTATACCGGGCGATACAAATGTTGAAAACAGGGTTGCATTAAAAAATTTGTCTTCGCAAAGTGCATTTCAACAATGGCAACAAACCGAAGCGAAAATCATTTCTGATATGTCTGAAAAAAATATGTTTCGTACAGTTCGTGAGGTTGGTGTTGCAACATATAATAAAAATTCTGGAAATTCAAATGATGAAGAAACAATGTCTTATATAGTACGTTATTATACAACAACATGGACAGAATCAAATATGATGAGCGCTGAACCGATTTATGATGATGGTATATTGTATCTTGAAATTCGTTTTGTTCCGGGAATACGAAAAACGATAAACGGAAAGAATTTTGATATACGGTCTTATTTGGAATCTGGCAAAGATCCAACGGGGCTGTTTCAATTCATGGTAATAAATATTGGTGAAAAGCAATGATAAAGAAAATTATATATTTTATGTCTGTGATATCAATTTTCATGTATTCGCCTGTTTTATTGGCGGATGATGATTTTGATTTTATGGATGAAGCAGAATATGGTCAAGATGATTTAGATTTTGACAGCTTTGCCACTGTTGACAGTGATGATGATATTAATGCAGAAAATGTCACTTTGAAAGACGGTATGGGCGGAATGGATGTAAAGCATTTTGATATTGCGGGTGTAATGTTGGGAATGAATTATTACGAAGTATATAATTTATTTTTTGATAATTCTGGGCTTTATGCACCACGAAAAAATCAAAGTGTTGTTTATTCTTTAAACAAAGAATGGCGATATAATTTGGATTATGAATGTCGTCAAAGAAATATATTTATTCCCGATCAATTGGAAAAGTGTATACGTTCTTTGGCGCAAAACCGTGGATTACTTTATGTTTCTGAAATACATCTTGAACGACAGTCTACCGGCGAAACCATAGATGTTTATTTTACCAGTAATGTCACAGATAATTTAGTGTGGAAAATTGTTTATAACAATGATGTTAATGTCATAGAAGGTATGGATGAAAAATTTGAAAACATTCGTGAAAAAAAGATTTTGGCTTTTTGGCAAGGGGTTATTGATAAATACGGAATTCCAAATTCTGGCGAAGATAAATGGATTTCTTCTGAAAATGCCTATGACCCAATGATGCAGGCATATTATGGACAATTGGTATTAATGGACAAAGGATTAAACACAACAGATTCTTCATTGAACGTTCAAAAAGCACGTGAAAACTTCCAGGCAAAACCATATGCTTTCTAAAAAAACATCTTACCAGGTTGGATTATATGCTGAATTTTTGGTACGAATGTATCTGCGTTTGCATGGTTATAGAATATTAGAAAAAAGATATATCACAGGCAAAAACACAAATCGTGCAGAAATAGACATAATTGCAAAACATAAAAATACTATCGTTTTTGTTGAAGTAAAATGTCATAAAACTATTTCGTCTGCATGGGACGCAATCACACCGAACCAAGCGATGCGATTACGTCGCAGTGCAGAAACATATTTAATAAAAAATCATTGGAATGGGAATGCACGTTTTGATGTTATTGTTGTTTGCGGGCATAAAATTTATTGGGCAAAAAACGCAATTTAATTTTTTATAACTGCACTTTTGATTAATGTGACATCTTCTTTGATTCCGTCTATTTTTAATTGTAATTGACCGATACCTGATTCAAGAATTGTTGTTCGATTTTCTAACGAAGTTATTCTTTGATCTTGTCGTTCTATTACAGACAAAGAAGAATCTTGACGTGCAACCCAATAAATTATACCTGCAATAAAAGCCAATAAAAACCAACTGTCACGCAACACATCCAATAATCCCATTATACTTTGTTTTTTTGGCATATTGTTTTAAATAATTTACCACAATTATTGTGTTGGATTATTTCCCCGATTAATTAAATTTTCTATTTGATGAACCAAAGCATTTTGAGCAGCCCACCAACGCAATTCATCATTTGATACGTTTGGGCCTAAAATGCGCTCTATCGTTATTGTTCGCAGATGATTCAAAACTTGTTTTCCGTCTGGCCCAGAAAAAACCCTGGCATATTGTTTTTCAATATCAGTCATGAAAAATCCTTTTAAATACCCATTTCTTCACGTGCCATTTGTGCAATTGGTGCATAATATTTTAATTCTGCATCACTGTGCAGAGATATTTTATCTATTAAACCACGTCTTGATAAAATCTGTAATCCCCGCTCACACAAAGGTCTGATAAATTCATGCAACAAACGACCATACGTTGCACCCAAGATACGAACCATATCTGCATTACGTGCCAATATTTCAGTAGCAGTCATTTCTTTGTCTGATAATAATCCCAGTCTGTCCGCCAACAAAGTGTGACGAATTCTGTCACGCAAATCACGCAAAACAATTTGAGATACATCAAAATTTGCACCACTGGAAAGCGGGGTTAAACCAGAACTGCCCACTGCTTTTGGAATAATGCTGCCCGGGGTTAAATTGATGTTTGATAAATTTATTACCCCATCATCATCAGCCTGCCAAATACCGCTGACCGCTATGGTTGCATTTTTCAAAACCAATTCTACAACTTTGTTGGCTGTTTTTATATCTGGTAATGCACGTAATACCGGTCCACGTCCATATAATTCGCCACTTACGACAGACCAACGGAAAATTATATATGGATTTGTTTCAAAAGTTCCCCGTGCAACAATGTTATTTTCAAAATCACCACCAACATCAATCCAGGCTGTAAAATCTTTGCCCACCAAAGATTGAACCAACCGAATTGGTGTTTCAGGGTTATTTTTCAACATATCATTTATTTTCTTTGGCAAAGTTATGTTTGGATATTTTTCAACCAAATCAGCCACAGGCAAAGATGTAGTATGAAATATCGCACCTGGCAATATCGCAATATCTTTCATTGGAATTGCTGTAAAAGAAAATGCCGAATCCATACCAACCGGATTTTCTGCCATAAATAAACAAGCCGTTCCCAACACAACCAAATCCGTATAACATTGGTGTACAGTGGTATAAAAATTAGAATCGTTCAAGTGGGCACGCAAAACAGATGTTGCAACATCTGCATCTGGAGATAAATCACTTTCACGAACTAAATTTATCCACAAAGATTCAGGTGGTGTTAATAAAGAATACATTGATGCCGCTAAATTATCCACCGCATCGGAAGCCGTTGCATCAAACAATGTCGCAATATCGCCATCTTCTGTGGGGATAGTATAACGCATGGCTGTTTTCCATCTGTTTAACCACACTTCCCTTTCGTCAATTGCACGTTTATATAATTGCATAAGATTTTTTTGCATTTTATTTCCTTTTGTTTTTATATTTTAAAATCTGTATTTGCTTTGATTGATTGTTTATATTCGTTTAATGGATGAATTGGACATGGCGTCATAGTTAGCGCCCCAGCCAACGCATCCAAACCGTCGTCGTGTTCAACAGAACCAATTGGTGACCATGCCAACATTTCAGCCAACAACATTGTTTGTTGAATTTTTTGATGCATGTAAAGTCGACCTGTTGCCATCAACGGTTCGATTGCGTTCAATATTCTGGTTTCTTTTTTTGCGTGATTCGAAATTTGTAAAATGTTTATCGGCATTTGTTTTTTGTACGCAACCTGACGCAGTATTTCTGGTAACGCATTACCAATGCCATTTATTTCTATACCTATTTTGGTTAATTTGTGTTTGGACATAAAATCAATAACTGTTTCACATTGTGTAGCCAACGGATGTATATCTTCATCGTCAACACTCATGTATAAAATATCATGAACAAAGGCTAATTTTTGTTTGTCATCACGATAAATTAAAACACAAACACTGCCGTCTGATTTTTGCCGCCCAGAAGACGGATCCCAATAAAAAGAAACACCTGAAATAGTATTTTCTCCAATTCTAGCGAATCGATAATCGAAATCATTTTCATAAAAATGTATCGCCCCAGGATCAAGCCGAATCCGTTCTTGGTCTACATATTCCAACATCATTTGAGCAGAAAAATGTCGTGGCCCCACAGTTGTTTCCAATTCATGTATTTTGTCTATTGGGAACATTTCTGGCCAAGCCGGATTTCCGGCATTATCCACTATCGGTATTTTTAAATGTTTATAACCTTTTAAAAAAGGTATTGAATTATTAAAATTTTCGTTTAATCTAAATGACATGGACTTTACTCCGAAAACTTTACCAACGAATTTAGAAGCCGAACAGGCTGTACTAGCTGCGGTGTTGATGAACAACCGTGCATTAGAATCTGTGTCGGAATTTTTATTACCGGAACATTTTTCGCATCCAGCACACCAAGAAATATATAAATTGGCTTTGCGTCAATTTGCTGTTGGGATACCTTTTGATATCATCACTGCAAAGACCTATTTGGAACAACAGGGTACATTGGAATCCGTTGGTGGTGTTGAATATTTATCAAGATTGGCTTCTGCTGGTTCTACGGTTGTAAACGTGGAACATTATGGTCGTATTGTTTTTGATAATGCACGCCGTCGTGATTTGATAAATTTAGGACAATCTATAATTGACGATGCATATACCGAAGATTTAGACAAAGACGTAAACACTCAAATTGAATCGGCCGAACAAAAATTGTTTAATTTGGCATCCACAGGCCAATCCGAACGCAGTATTATCACATTGGCTGATGCGTTAAAAAGCGCATTAGAAGAAGCCGAAATCGCATACAAAGCCGATGGAAAACTTTCCGGTTTAACCACAGGTTTGGATGATTTAGATAAATCTATCAGCGGTTTACATCATTCTGATTTAATCATTATTGCTGGTCGTCCTGCTATGGGAAAAACCACATTGGCATTGAACATCGCTTTTAATGCGGCAAATGCGATATTGAATGGACGTGCGAATCAACAATACAAAGGCGCAGTTGTTTTCTTCAGTTTGGAAATGTCTTATCCGCAATTGGCGACACGTATATTGTCTTCTCAATCAAAAATACCATCAACCAGAATGCGTGAAGGTAGCAATTTAACAGATGAAGACTTTATGAAAATGTCACAATATGCCGACGCTTTGGCAAAGGTGCCTATTGTCATCGATGATACGTCTGAAATGTCTGTACCTGCTATAAAAACACGTGCACGCCGTATTGCCAGACAATTTCATGGTGTTGCTTTGATAGTTATTGACTATTTACAACTGATGACTGTTCCTGGTGGCAAACGCAACGATAATCGTGTTCAAGAATTATCTGAAATAACCCGTGGATTAAAAATATTGGCCAAAGAATTAGACGTCCCTGTTATTGCGTTGTCCCAGTTATCTCGTAAAGTTGAAGATCGTGATGACAAACGCCCAATTTTATCGGATTTGCGTGAATCCGGATCTATTGAACAAGATGCGGATATTGTTATGTTCACGTACCGTGAAGAATATTATTTAGAAGGGCATTCGCCCGAACAACGTTTGTCTGGGGCTGTTTCTGAAAACGTGCTTCAACATTGGCAAAAACGTATGGAAAATTCCAGAAACAAAGCCGATGTTATCGTTGCCAAAAACCGTCATGGTAAACCAGAAACTATACATCTAAGTTTCAACGGTGAATATTCATTATTTGATAATCTGCGCCAATTTGATCAACAGCCTGTTCCAGATCAAGATTTTAATCAACAACCGACAAACACAAATATTCAAAATGTTGTTGATATAAATGATATTCCTGATGATATTATTTAATTTTTTCTTGCCAAGTTTGTAAAAATTCATTATCATTTTGTCAACATAGTAATTTTTAAGGAGTCACAAATGGCACAAGAAGAAATCATTTTTCCAAATAACATTCGTAATATTCGTGCCGCTAAAGGCATGAAGATGACAGAATTGGCGAAACGTGCTAACCTGTCTTTGTCGGCTGTATCAAAAATTGAAAAAGGTGTCCGCAGACTTAATCAAAAACAATTATTGAACATTTGCACAATTTTGGGGTGCAAATTGTCTGATATATTCATTCACGAATCCGATGCTGTTGCACAAAATTGGCAAAAAGAAATCAAACGCAGATTAACCGACAACGAAGACAGCGGTTTAAAGATTTTTGGTGCCGGATTACGCAAAATTCGTCAACGTGCTGAAAAAACTATATCCGAAGCTGCCAAAGCCGCAGATATGACATTATCCGTATATCATAAAATCGAAGTTGGCCAACGTGAAGTATACGAAAACGAATTGGATGTTTTGGCGAAAACTTTTGGGTATACTGCTTCTCAATTGTTTGATGAAATTGCTAAATTATATAACAATGGTGAATTAACAAAACAGATTAACAAAGTGACAGAACGTGTTAAATCCGTTTTGGAACCGGGCAGTCCTGAATCCGGATTAAACATAAATGGCGGATTATATGGGGCGCAATTGTACGATAATGCTCGTAAAAAATTGGTTCCTGTGTTTGGTACACCAAATGATAAATCCATCCTGTTGAAAAAGTCCGATGAAAACATGATTGTTGCACCTGCTATGCTTGAAGGACGCAATGGTATTTATGCTGTTATTCCAAATTCAAAGCGTTCGTCTGGATTCATACCTGAAAAATCGTATATTTTTGCTGATGCGCATGCAAAACCTGCTGTTGGTGATTTGGCTGTGTGCATAGATGCGAATTTCAAAGAAATGACACCCGAAGAAACAGTGACCGCTCATGTGGCCATTGTGCGTCAAGATCATCATGGAAAATTGTATGGTCATTTGTCTTGTCCTGACGAAAAAATTACACCAAAAACCATGCACAAAGTTATTATGATTGTTATGAAATAAAACAATTAAAACGGAGAGGGAAACCATGTCACAACAATCTCATACAGTTGCCCAAAGACTATTAAATCTTTATCGCCAAGAACATGTAATAGATGGCGGATGGGCGACCGTTAATCCCGTTTTTATTGCTGAATCTAATGACGAACAAGTTTTAGCTGAATTAGAAAACATGCCAACCGGAAAAAAATTGGTTGCACATATAAAAAATTTGCGCAGCGGAAAAACCCCAATGGATTCCATAGACAAAGATTTGTTGCCATATGGTGGCATGATGTCTGGTATGGAACATAATATTTCTTTATCAGACCACGAACTTAACGAATTAAAAACCGTATTGAACAATTTTCAACCAACTCATGAAAACCTGATTGCATTTAAACATATGCCTTTGATTAAAGAATTTGGTAATGATTGGATTCAAGATATCAAAGCTTTGGTTTCTCCTGATGCAAATTTGTTGGCAAAATTGCATGCTGTTGAACAAACTGATAAGGCATACAGGATTTGGGATTCTGCCAAAGAATTATTGTCAGAAACATTAACAGAACGTGATCGTGCACAGATCCAAGCAGATATGCCAGAATACGAAACATTTTTACCAATGTTTGGGGATCAAGGCACCGAAATGTTGGCGAAATTACGTACGTTTATATCTTCCCAAAATTAATATTTATTCTGTTCTGTATATTGTATCTTTTGTATGTGGGGTACCGATATAAATCATTGTACCTTGGGGTGATAGTATAAAATCTAACTCTCGCAATCTTTCACGTAATTTGATACGCTTTTGATATGTATCGCAAGTATTTGGAACTTCCACATCATCACAGATAATCAAATCCGAACGCATACCCGTTATATTACCAGAGATACCCTGACATATTACCGAAGGTTCACGAATTCCCACAGGACGTTTAATCGTGATTTTATGACTGCCCCACTCTTTTTTTACTTCTGGTAATATGTCACAACACCAAGGATGATTTTCCAATATGTTTTTTATATGTGATACCATTCTTGATGCCAAATTTGATTCAGCAGATAATATTAATATTCTTGTGTTTGGGCGATGATATAAAACACACGCTGCAAAAACCCCTACAACTGTAGATTTTCCAGAATGCCTGAATGCGTTCAATAAGCCTCGTTTGGGTTCATTGGTCAAAACATCAAACAAAAATCGCATGATTTCTTGATGATGTTTTGGTGTTTTTAATCCCAAAATTTTATTCCATTCATCTAAAAAATCAAATACCGCCGAAATATCCATGTTTTTATTTTTTATCCTGCTATTTTATCTATATTTGCCAACCATGTTTTCAAAAGATTTGGTTTTTTAGTTTTTATATTTGATATTTTTTCAAGATTTGTTCGTTTTTTTTCGTCATATGGTTGCGCAGTTTCTGCACGCAAACGTTTCAATACGGCGTTTTCAGTCAAAGTATTCCCTGAATTTCCTGTTGCTCCGTATTTTGCACGTTGTTCTGCCAACGCTTTTTTTATAAGATTTGTTTTTGTGTTTTCATCTGCTGCAATTTGCGATAGTATTTTTTGACGCTCGTTTTCAGCGTTTTTCTTTGAATTATTATAATCTAAGACTTTTGTTACATCTGATACAAGTTGTCCCATAATATTTCTCCTTTGGATAATTTATATTAAATAATTCCCTTCTGTTGTCACAGATAATATTGTTGCTGGTAATTGTTCGTTGCTGGATACCGACCACAAAGGCTGCATAGTATCAATTTGCGTCCCCAATAAATTCATTGATAAATCACCAGAAAAACCATTACTGGTTTCATCATATACATTATTTGGTATTTCCATACGATAATCATTTACGAATAATGTCTTGGTATCTTTTACACGCAAAGATATTTTTCTTAACCTGATTTTTTTAGGTGCGTGTCCTTTGACTATCATCGGGAAAGCCGATATTCTGTATGAAAAATCATATTCCCCAGAATCATCCAAAACGGATACATCAAATTTTTCAAGATAATTTGTGTTTCCACGTTTTACCACAACATACGTTTCATCATTCATAACACATACGTATTTAAAATCGCCGTCTGTGGTGTATCTGGTCCAAGCAGATATTTCGGTATTTGCATACCTGTTTAATACTGCGATATAACCATCTTCCATTACAACGAATAATTGATGAGTATTTGAATTATATGCAACACTTACCGGATTGTTCATTAAATGTTTTGAATATCCACATAAATCAACAGCATTATATTTTTCATTTAACACATCAAGATTTAATTCACGAATATCTTTACCAGAAACGAACACGGTACTGCCATCCATTTGTTGAGGTGGCAAAAACTTTGTTGTTTTACATCCAATTGATGTGTGCTGTTTAACATCGACATTGGACGGGGTTAATGGTGAATTTAATATAGCCCATTCTCCATCAGATGTTAAAATCTGTAAAGCATAACTACTGACCAATGCACAAATTTGATGATGTTTCGCAGATAACAAAGCGGTAAAAATCGCTTCATCTTCCAATCCTGTTCCAACATCAAAATTATTATATTCACCAACTTTGGACATCCAAACATTATTTGGTGCAGAAAGAGTTCCTCCAAAAACTAATCTATTTTGATGAAAAGAAATCGTCATTGGCCAACCACGTCTTTCTCCAAAAGCCGCTTCATACCAATCTGATATCGGGGTTCCGGGAATTGTAAAATTACCATTTGTGTAAACGGTTGCGACACGTGCATCTTGGACAGATTCTACCACCCATTGTTTATCGTTAACTAATAATCTTACACCAATCCATGTATTATCCCATAAATCTGCGTTTGTTGTGAACACTGCACAATTGTTATCAATATTACTGTTTGACATAGTAATAGAAATATTTTTTGTGTCTTCAAATCGCATAAACGGTATATTTATACTGATATCTGGGTTCATGTAAAAATTAAAATTTGCGATATTAAAACCAGAAGATGTTTTTGTTAAAATTCTTGGTCTGTAATTTGGATGCACAAAAAATAATTCATTGAATCTTTGTACATATTGCAGTTTACTTAAATCTGCATTACGCCATGGCGCAGCCATAGTAGATATTTTAGTATCGTTTTGAAAAATATCTATGGAACTGTCATAAATCACCAACAAATATTTTTCTGATTCGCTTATTTCAAAAGGAACCAATATAGAACCAACAACAACGTTTTTTATTTTTTTCAAACCGGGTCTGCGTTTTAATGCCCCAGATTGCAAAACATCCATGTTTTCCAATTGTGAAACACCGGAAACAGTATTTGTAGCATAAAATTCTGGCGAAACTTCACCGTTTGAAAAAGAATTTTGTGTTTTGATAAAATTTCCCATAATAAAATCCTTTGGTTAAAATCTGGAATTAATCAAAGAAAAATCATTTATTTTTGATTGTTTTGATAATGTGCTATCTATGAATCTTGCAGATTGGTATTCTGATTCATACAAAGCAGTCATCATACGAAAAACATTTGTATCACCAATCAAAGGAATACAAAATTCTACCGCTAGTTTTGTAGCAAGTAATGATGCAAAATAACTTGGAAAATCTTCTGGTTCAGTCTTTACAATTGCCAAAATTTCCAATGTATCCCCAGACGTAATTATTTTATTCCCATTTATTTGGCCTTCACATTTTAAAATGCGCAATACTTCTGTTGGAACTATGAAATCCCCATCTGTATTTCTGGTCAATGTAAAAGATTGTGTTGCAAATTTCCATGGAAACACCGACAACAAACTTTCCACTGTTGGTGTGAACAAAGTTTGCGCCAGTTGTGCAGATGCAGAATTTTCTTGGAAAGATTGAATTGGTTTTTCGCCTAATTTCAACAAAGCCATTGAACATAAATCTATTTTTGTAAACATATCTTATACCTATTGGTTAAAAAAACGGGCCGCATACAACGACCCGTTATAAATAAATTTTAAACTATTTTATGACAACGCACCAACAGTGACAACACCTTCACTTATGGTTATCGCTTTGATTGTTGCACCATTTGATCCGTTAATCAAAATGATATCACCAGTATTCATCAATGTTTTAACACTTGAAAAATATCCAGATGCTGTGATTGTTGCCAATGTCGCACTTTCTTTATAATGCCACAAAGTGAATCCGTTTGCATAAGCAATTACAGATAAATTTTTGTTTTGAAAAGCCATAATATATTCCTTTTGGTTATATGTTAAGCTGCATCGTCATCACATTTGATACGCACGATACCTTCTGCATCAATCAAAACCGCACCTTGGGACATGCTGTTGCTGATAAAGTGCGCTGCACGTTCACCATGCCATGTGATATCTGTTTTTACTTCTTGACCACAAGCGTGACCAATGCTTGACGCATGATACATAAAGCAATCACGATCATCGCCACTTGCTAATGGTAAAGAATTGCACAAAATCCAATTAACACCTAACCATCTTCTGGATTCACAACCATCAACCAACGGTGTTGCATTGCCAACATAATCAGCCGAAACAAATTCAGATATTTTTAATAATTCATTCCATTGGTGAACACCAACAACTGCGAATCTGCGACCATCATCTGGAACATCATTAGTATTCAAAATTTCCAATGCAGACATAATCAATGCCTTTGTCAAACCTGTTGAATAATCCCCAACATACTGTGTCGCATTATTCATAGCACCAATAATTAATTCATCTGTTTTGCGCCCCAAAGCATATGCACCAGCCGAAGCAACAACACGACGTTCATCAACATTAGTTTTCAATTCATCCAATGCATCAACCCAATCACCTGCATAATAATCTTGTAATGTACATTCCACAGGTGTGTGATTCAAATTCATCACTGGCACAATACCATGACGAGATTTTGTGCTTGCGATACCTTTGCCAACTTTTTGAAAAGTTGTAGAAGCGCCCACAACACCAGATTTGCTGCGAATCGTGGAACGCAATTTTGTGCCCATTTGCTGATAAGCCAAATGAACATCTGCTTCAAATTGTTTTATAAACACTTGATCTACAGACATAGACATAAGAAAATCCTTTTTGTTTGATTAAAGAAAATTTTTTGATTAATGGTTATGCATAAAATGCGCCACATAAACAAAAGCACAAAAAAGGGTCCAAAAAATGGATTATCCAATAAACAATTCAGTTAGACTTTGTATCATCTAACTGAAAAATTCATCATAAAAAATCCCCAAAGTCAAAGGCTTTGGGGACAAATAACACATATACATGCGATTATTTATTATTTTCTTTTTGCTGGTTTTTTAGCAGGTGCTTTTTTTGCAACTGGTTTTTTAGCAGCAACTTTTTTTGCAGGTGCTTTTTTTGCAACTGGTTTTTTAGCAGCAACTTTTTTAACTGCTACTTTTTTTGCAGGTGCTTTTTTTGCAACTGGTTTTTTAACAGCAACTTTTTTAACTGCTACTTTTTTTGCAGGTGCTTTTTTTGCAACTGGTTTTTTTGCTGCAGGTTTTTTAGCAGCTACTTTTTTAACTGGTGCTTTTTTAGCAGCTGGTTTAGCAGCTGTTTTTGTGCAACCACATTTTTTCTTAGAACCAAAGAACATACTTCTCTCCTTTTAAGTTTTTGGATAGAACAAAATTTTTTTGTTCTTGATTACATTCTATACGAAATAAAATAATTAGTAAAGAATAAAATAAACTATGAATATAATTTTTTAAATCCATTTTCAATTTTACGAACATATTCTGGATCTTGATCACGCCAATATTTTGGATCACGCATCATGTTTCGCAGTGTTTCATCTGTTAAATTTTCTGTTTCATTTTTATTCATTAAAACATTTGGTTCCATTGATTGCATCATTCTGTATATGCCTTGAATTCCCTGGGGTGTAGAACATAATTCATCAAACGCATCGACGGGTAAAAACTTTTCACCGAATGCATTTATTTCACGCAATACATCATTCATTTTTTCATTTCCACCAAAAAAATTTTTTAATTCATTAATCGCATTTGTTTGATTTTGTAATTCAAATAAATTTTTCAAAGTTGGTTGTAAAAATTCTTCTGCGATTGTATAAATTTCTTCAACTTGTTTTGAAGTTAAACCTATTTCATGAAATTTTTTACGAACCGATTCGTCATCAAACAAAGAATTTGTTGGGTATTCATCTATGTTATCTGGCACACCAATTGCACGATTAAATTTTTGTTTTGTGTTTTCATCACTGTCATCATTCGGTACAGACACCATGTTTCCCATCTTTTTTTCTAATTCGCAATATGATTTTAATAATGCAGACGTATTTAATTCGCCATTATCGTCTAGAAATTTTTCTGGAATTTTTTCCATCATTTGTTCCTTTGGTTGAAGTTTCTTGTTTAAGAAAATAAATACCCGACAATGTAAATATTGTTTGCAACATAGTAAAAACATCTTCATCGCCGATTAAATAAGCGCCAACAGCAGATATTATTCCAACACTGGACACTACATATGTTTTGCGGTCTTTTAAATATCCGCCTTTGATTATTTTGTTCATTATTGATTCTCTTTTTGATTTTATAAATAAAACAATATATTTTCACATTCTGTGATATAGCCACGTGATATGGCCCATTGCGGAATAACATCCCCGTGATGAAATTTCGTAGCACCAAAAACACTGTCTGGCAAATTACCATGCATCATAGTTTTTATTATACGTAAACACATTTGAAATTTTCTATCATTTGCATTAACGTTCATGTATTGATGTCGTTCAGATTTATCATCCAATACTTCAAATATATTTTTATCTTTCGCAATCGATGAAAAAGATTTTTCATATTTGATATGAATATTATAAATCAAAGATGCCATTGCTTCTACAATCGGCAAAGACGTGCCAAAAGTTTCTGCATAAACAATTCTGGCTAATTTATATGCTACACTTTGTGTATCATCTGGATTTTTTATTAAAACTAATTGCATGGCTTACCTGTTTGGTTAAAAAAAATCCCGCACGAAATTGTGCAGGATAAAAACACAGAATAAAAAAATCCGCAAATATTGCGGACAGAATTTCATTCTTGATGGTTCATATAATATCACAAATTGACATAAAAGTCAAGAGTTTAAATACTGATTTCATCGCCATATGTTAAAACATATCGTGTATCATAACGCAAAATCAAAGCGCCATCTTCGTTAAGGCCTATTAATTCTGCGGGTTTGCCATGATATTGTATAGTTTTGTTTAATGCGATTGCAAAATCATTCCAACGTTCACGAACAACAATAAAATTTTTATTGCGCCATTTTTCCATTTTTTTCATCAATACACTTAACACATCATTTATATCGACATTTATATATTTGTTCATTTTTGTTGTTTTATATTCTTTAACAGTTGGACATGTTTGTACATTTATACCAATACCAATAATAACAAAGTTTTGAGAATATTCGATTAAAATACCACTTATTTTTTTACCATCAATTAAAACATCATTTGGCCATTTTATTTGTGGTTTTAATCCAAAATTTTCCAGTGTTTCAGCTACAGCCACAGCCACAGCATAAGATAATTTTGGATCACGTTCTGGAACTTTATAAATAAAACTGGTATACAAATTACCATGATGAGAAACCCACGTTCTGCGATATCTGCCCCGCCCTGCGCTTTGTGCCAATGCTTTGATGATTGTTTTATTAGCCGCTTTTCCATCAGCGATTAAATCGTGTGCATAATCTTGGGTACTGGATATTTTATCAAAAGATAATAATTTATATGTGTCCAAGTTTGTATTTTCCTTTGCTGTTCAATATAAAATCATGACCGTAATTTTTGCGCAATTGATAAATTGCATTTTCCACAGCATGAGTTGTCATATCAGGCAAAAATCCCAAATTAGTTTTTAATTCGTTCATTGATATATCAGGATTTTTATAAAGACAAATTATAATTTTTTGTTGTAAATTTGGTAAAACAACATACCGACCGAAAACATCAGTTATAATATCTTGGTTATCCAGATGCGAAAAAACAATATGTTTTAATTCATCTACCGAAATTGGGTTTGGTATTTCGATATCATCAAAATTTACATCTGCGACATTTGGAGCATCAACAACAACCATACCCAAATCGGTAAAAATATGCTTCCAACACTCATCAGCCGTATAAATTTTAACAGTTTCATCCATATCTTTATGCTAGCGAACAAAAATACCATATGCAACTGTTTATTAACGTTTGATTACAAAGTATTATCTTTGGAAGGTATGAATTTTGTAAAATCTTCCAACGAAGCACCTGTGGAAGCCAAAATTTTTGAAATACTGTTTGTCGAAGGCCATCTTGGTTGACCTTCTTTGGACCAACGCTTGCTTTTGTTGAATGTTGTTGGATCTAAACCACTGCATTTTGCAAGTCCAGAACACGACATATGATGTTCCATTGCAAATTTTTCTATTGCACGCCATACATCTTCATGTGTCATTGTTTTTCTCCTGTTGTTTGGTTTTCCAATTCAACAGTATAATTTTATCGGTTTTTACGGGGATATTTTATTTGTATGATTTCCTAAAAAAAATAAAAAACAAAAGAAAAATTTGACAAAATACTTGACAAATTACTTTTTGTGTATTATATTTCGATTCGTCAAGGGAAAGAAATTTCTTTTGACGATATCGGGCCCAGGGTTTTCAGACTCCCTCCTACATTCTCTCTCCTCTGGACTTTGGGCCCAAACAGAGTTCGGGATGCCTTTATTTCTTTTTCTCCTTTCCTTCCTTTCAAAGGGCATCCGGAAAAAATACCGCCGGTAACGACGGTGTTTTTTTACATAAAATTTTGCGGATTGACATCTATTTTTATTCGAATGTTTGTTGGTTGTTTTACTTTATCAATCCAATTTCGCACGATTGGTTGCAAATTTGCGTTTTTTTCGCCAGACACCAAAAATCTTATTCGATACCAATTTCGTATTTGATAAATTTGTGCCGGGATTGGCCCCATTATCTTTCCACCGTTTAAATTTGGCGCACAATTTGCCAATTGTTCACAATATTTTTTTAATTTTGCTTCATTTGTGCCTTCTATGACAACAGCCGTTAATTGCCCAAAAGGCGGCATTTTAGCAGCACGTCGTGATTCCATATCTTGGGCCATAAAATCATCACGATTACATTCACAAATTGCACGAATTACCGGATGTTCAGGTTGATAGGTTTGTAATAACACCCTTCCCGGGCATGCACCACGTCCTGCACGACCAGAAACCTGAAACAATTGTTGAAAAGTATGTTCACCTGCACGAAAATCTGTCCCAAACAACCCCATATCTGCATCTACAACACCAACCAAAGTCAAATTTGGAAAATGGTGACCTTTGGCCAAAATTTGAGTTCCAATAACTATATCAATTTCACCGTTTTCCATTTTTTGAACCAATCTTTCCAAAGATTCACGTGATGTAATTGTATCGCTTGACACCAAAGCGGTTTTTGCATTTGGAAATTTGACTGATATTTCTTCTTCGATTTTTTCCAAACCTGCCCCACGCATTGAAACTTCATTCCCGCATTTTGGACATTTAGTCGGCAAAGGCGAAGTTTTTCCGCACATATGACATAATAATTTATTCAAATGTTTATGATAATTCAAAGACACAGAACAATCGCCACAATCTGCAACCCAACCACATTTTTTGCATTGTATAATTGGTGCAAAACCACGTCTGTTTATGAATAATAAAACCTGGTTATGTTTTGCCAAAGTTTCACCGATTTCTTCACATAATTGTGGTGATAAATTACCGTTTTTTTCTTCTTCGTTTATTTTGTATGATTCAGGTCTGCATTGCCGCATATCGATGGTTGTAATCTCTGGTAATTGCGCACCGCCATATCTGGAATTCAAACGAATACGATTATATTTACCAATCGACACGTTATATAATGTTTCAACAGATGGAGTAGCACTGGCCAAAACAACCGGAAAATTCGCAATTTTACCACGCAAAATCGCCATATCTCGTGCATGATAATTTCCCATATCTTCTTGTTTATACGAAGTATCATGTTCTTCATCGACAACGATTAACCCCAAATTTTGCCATGGTAAAAACAAAGCGCTTCGTGTACCAACAACTATCTTGATATCACCACGTGCAACACCACGCCAAATATCACGACGACGTGCAGATGTAAGATTGCTGTGCCAGACAACAGGCGGATTGCCAAACCTTTGTTTAAATCTGTCCATAAATTGTGCAGTCAAAGCAATTTCAGGCATCATTAACAAAACACTTTTTCCAGAATTATATGCACGCAGTGCAGCATCAAAATATACCTGGGTTTTACCAGAACCGGTTATTCCATCCAATAAATGTACAGAAAATTCATCTTTGCCCAGTGCATTTGCCAACGTTTGCGCTGCTGATTGTTGCTCATCATTTAAAACGATGTTTCCCATATCATGGTATTTATAAACAAAATCATTTTCATTTTTTTCACGCTTTTCCGTAGCATTCAAAACACCGTTTTTTATCATTGTTTTTACAACAGATGTACTGACATGCGCAATGTTTATAATATCGTTAACAGACATTGGTTCGTTATCATTGGATTGAAAAGCGTCTGCTACACTTTGACGAGATTCTGTCATTTTAGATTTATGTTCAAAATTATACGTATATAATTGTTCGTATTTTGGCGGATTAAATGCATCAGGAACATTCAAAATCAATCGCAATACAGCCCCCGGTGTCATCAAAGTCCATGCCGCCATTTTAAATATCCATTTGATATCAAATTCATTCAAATGTCTCAAATCGCACTTTTCAATAATTGGTTTTATTTTTGAATTATCCAAACCACTGTCGCCTGGTCCAATAATCACACCAATATATTGCCGGTTCATTATCGTCACACGAACAAAATCACCAATTTCTGCATTTTCATTCAAACGATAGTCATATCCAGTGTTTATGACATTAGGAATTAAAACTTTTACAATATCGCCAGATTTGAACATATATACAAAATACTTGTTTTTTTTCTTTTTTTCAATAATCATTTACATACTATGTGGAAAATGTTATTTGAATTCAGCGACAGATTATTCGCCATTGTACCAATCAAAAAATGGCGGGTTTTTTTGCGGAAAATCGTGCTTTTTGATTACAGGGCTAAATTAAACGCATTAAAAAAGGCTCGTCCAGATTTAAACTTTTCAAAAATGCGCTTGGCCAAAGGTGGGGGGTCTTTGGTATTTATAATCGACGATGATACATTCAAAGTTCGTAAACACGTTCATGAAAGCCAGGAATTTACACGTTTTCAAAACGAAAAACGTGTGACTGATGCTATACGTCCATTTTGTACAATAGACATTCCAAAAATTAATTTTTTCACTGTGGGCAATTTTGTTTTTTATGAAACTAAGCGAATCCCTGGGAAAATATTGGTTGATATTCCAACATGGAAGATAAAAAAATATCAAAAACAAATCAGCAAACAATTGGCTGAATTCATATATAAAAAATCTTTGGCCAATCCAAAAGAATTGGATGATTTACGAAAAATGCCTGAAACACCTGGGTATTCTTGGAATCACGGTGATATGTGCAGCAATATTTTAATCGACCCAAAAACCATGATTATAACTGGGATAATCGATTGGGAATGGGCGGGTTATGAAAAAATCGAACGTGAATTTAACGGATTGGTTCGTGTTCGTAAAAAAATGCAAAAAATCGGTTTGGATAAAAGTACTTTTGATGCATATCAACAAATATTACACAAAGCACACAAAAAAGATTAAGATATCATTTTAACAATTCGTTCAACATCTTCGTCTTGTGGGACATTCGGTATTTCGACATCTGTATCGTATTGTCCACGAAACCAAGTCCGCTGACGTTTGGCATATTGATTTGTTTTAACAATCCAATTATCAATTGCTTCTTTTTCGGTTAATTCGCCACGCAACATTTTACAAATTTGCGTTGCGCCAATCGCACGAGTTTCGTCAAGATTATTATCGATTATATTTTTTGCTTCGATCAAAGCACCCCCATGTATCATTTTTGGTATACGACGTGCAATTTTATCTAATAAAATCTCCCGCTTTGGTAAAACCAATATTTTCAAAGCATTCGGCACCAAAGCCCCACTTCGTGGTAATTTTTGCCATTCGACCAAAGATTTGCCTGTTTCTAAAAAAACTTCCAAAGCACGTGCTGTACGTTGTGGATCTGTTTTAACAAAATCATTTGGTAATAATTTATAAACCGCTTTTGGATTATTTTTAACCATATCACGTGCACGTTTTCTGTTATTTTCACTTATCTCTGGGATTTGAGATATTCCATTAACCAAAACATTTATATAATATCCCGTTCCACCAACGAATATTGGTGTCTTGCCCATCGCAACAACTTCATCCATTGCTTTATGCGCCAAATTTAAATAATCTGCAACACTGATGTGTTCATTCAACGGCAAAATAGAAAATAATTTATATGGCACACCATCTATTTCATTTGGACAACCACCCAATCCCGCAAAAGGCGATGCAGATATGTTTTCAATTCCAGAATAAATTTGCACACTGTCGCAATTTATAATTGCGCCGTTTATACGACGTGCCAAATTGTGGGCAAAATCAGATTTACCCGAAGCAGTTGGACCGGTAATAATAATTGCCTTGTTTTTCATATCTATCATTATAAAAACCAGTTTTGTCATTTGCAAGAAACATCAGCAAAAAAATCAAATTGTATTTTTATGGTATTTTATGTTAAAATGTTTTCATAAAGGAAAGGATTAAAAATGAAAAAAATTCGTGTTGCAATCAATGGTTTTGGCCGTATCGGCCGTTTGGTTTTACGTTCTGCTTTGGAATCTGGGCGCAAAGATATTGAATTTGTGGCTGTCAATGATTTGGCGCCATTGGAAGAAAATGCATATCTTTTGCAAAATGATTCTGTGCATGGGCGGTTGAATATGCCTGTAAAAACCAATGGCGATTATATTTTGGTTGGCGGTCAAAAAATCAAAAGTTTATGCGAAAAAGACCCAACAAAACTTCCATGGAAACAATTAAAAGTCGATATTGTTATGGAATGCACTGGATTGTTTACCGCCGCTGACAAGGCTCGTATTCATTTAGATTGTGGTGCAAAACGTGTTTTGGTTTCTGCCCCATCTGTTGGTGCAGATAAAACCATCGTATTTGGTGTAAATGAAAACAAAATAACAAAAAAAGATTTAATTATTTCAAATGCATCTTGTACTACAAATTGTCTGGCGCCCGTGTTAAATGTCTTGGATAAAAAATTCGGTATAAAAAATGGTTGGATGACAACTGTGCATGCTTATACCGGCGACCAACAATTATTAGATAAAAATCACAAAGATTTTCGGCGTGCACGTGCGGCAAACCTTTCTATGATTCCAACCAGCACTGGCGCAGCTAAGGCCATTGGTTTGGTATTGCCAAAATTGGATGGAAAAATGGACGGCATCGCAATTCGTGTTCCAACACCCGACGTTTCTGTTATTGAATTGGTGTTAAACATACAAAAGAAAGCAACACCTGAATCTGTGAACAAGGTAATGTTTGCGGCACAATCGAATATATTGGGTTATACAGATACACCTTTGGTTTCTGTTGATTTTACCCATGACACACACAGTGCAATATTTGACGCATCATTAACCAAAGTTGTTGATGATAACGTATTACATGTGACCGCTTGGTACGATAACGAATGGGGATTTTCAAACCGTATGTGCGATACAGCCACAGTAATTGGAAAAACATTGTAAAAAACAAAAAACCGGCAACCGCCGGTTTTTTATTTTTGAATTTCTTTTGCTTTGGTGCCAAACAATCTTTTTAACCACCCTTTTTCAAATGTTAAAGTTTTTGTTTGTGCCACAGTTCCATACATTATTTCATAATCAGATATGACTTTTTTCACCATTTTTTTTGTTTGTTCATCCATTTGATAAGAATCTTTTAATTTGTGGTGAATTATTTTTTCTTCGTTCAAAAAGAAATCATAAACATAATCCCCATTTCCGTCATAAACAAGAACGATTCCCTTATCAGCGTGTATAGATTTACCATACCAATCTGGTCCAGCCAGGTTTTTATCAGATATGGAAAGAGCATATCTGGCCATTTGATTAATTTGTTCATTTGTCATTTTTATTGAATTTTCATATTTTACGTTCATGGTATACCTCTTAAGAAGCTTTGTATCACAGTAATACCAAAAAAGCAAGTCTTACAATGAAATTTTCATTTTTTACAACCTTAAAGTATAAAGTAAAACAAAAACCGTCGAAATGACGGTTTTTTTATTTGGATATTTCTTTAATCTTGGTACCAAACAATATTTTTATTTTTTCAAACACAGATAATCTTTTTTGTTGCCTTGGGGTATCAACACACTCTAACAGTTCTATAATTTTGTCCAAATGTGGTTCAACACGAACACTACTTTCACGAAGTCTTTTGTGATTATGCACGGTTCTATCCAGCCATCTTTGAAATCTTTTGTGTTCAAACAAATATTTGATTTCTTCTTCTGTTTTGCCCTGAACTTCTTCCATGGTTAAACCAGGATATTTACGACTCAAAGCATCATATTCCGATTCTGTCATGACAATTTTACTCCTTGCTAGATATTCGCATCATAAATAATTAATCATCAAAGTCAATTTTTTTACAATGAAATTTTGTGTTTGATTTCTTTAATTCGTGCCAATATTTCACGCAAATCTTCTTCATTAATCGTTGGTTCTTGTTTTTTATTTCTTATTTCATCAACCAAAACAATACAAAGTGTTGCCAACAATGATGCCTCTGGCAATGGTCCAATCTTGTCCAAAATTTGACGTGCACGCATATCAACAATACGTCCCAATTCGATAAGACGACCCTCTTGGCCATCTTCACAGCCCATTGGGTAATTTCGATTAACGATTGGTATTGATACAACACTCATTTTTTCAATTTCTCCAGTATAGATACAGATTTTTCAATTAATTCACGTGCATTTTCATTTCTTTCACGTAAATTTTTAACCTGTTTAGTTAAAATCGCAACTTCTAAATCCGTTTGCTTACTGGCACACTGGGCATCGGCACGCAAATGCTGTGCCAAAGTCTCTAAAGAATCCAATTCTTGAAAGATTTGTTCTTTGATATCTGCCATATTTGCATTTTACGATATTTTTTATATGCGTTCAACCGGAAAATGTGATATAATGTATTCGTTTAATGAGGGGATTTGTTTTATGAAGACTAAAATTATATATATTTCTGGAAATGAGGTTTTTGATATTGCTGATATTCGCAGTGCTTTTGAAGAGGTTAGAAGTGCGTTAAACCTTGATAAAACCACGGTTTTGTTTGGTGTTCCGGTGGACAGTGATGATGCCGGTTTTGCAACACAAACAATAAAAAAACAACCAGCAATTGAAAAAAACGAACCAATAATCATAGACAAAGAAATAATTCCTGAAAATAAAACAATCGAAAAAATTCCTGAAATTTCCGCAGAAACCGTTGAAAATGAGATTCAAAACGAATCGGTTGTTGAACAACCCATAAAAAAACGTGGTCGTCCACGCAAAGAAGAACAGATTGAAAGTCATATTGAAATAAAAGCGGAAACAACAACTGAAACACCAAAAGAATCACCAAAAACTCTGGAAAACGAAACAATCGAAGAAACAGAAGAAAAAGTTGAAGAAAC
>CAMVPZ010000001.1 GCA_947169505.1 uncultured Pseudomonadota bacterium | reverse complement strand
TACGATGAATATCAAGATGTCGGCCAGGTGGTGGATGCGGGTATGATCCTGTTCCTTGACATACGGTTTCAATATGGTAAAATTATAATATGTTAAATAACAAAAGGATTTATAATTATGGCTTCTTTCCGTTCAACGGTTGAAAATATGTCTAAATTAATGGATGAAATGGGCATAACCGAATTAGACCTGGAACGACAATTGTTATTGGGTTTATATCGTAAACATATTCATTTATCAAAACAACAAACTGTGGCTGCGCCAGTTGCGGGATTTGTTCAACAGGCTAAAACAAATACCAATGATAAAATATCTGGTCATGTATTAAAATCACCAATGGTTGGCGTGTTATATTTGGCGCCAGAACCGGGCGCAAAACCTTTTGTAAAGGTTGGATCGACTGTGAAAGTTGGTGATACATTGGCGTTGGTTGAAGCAATGAAGACTTTTAACCCGATTAAAGCTGATATTGATGGTGTTGTCAAAGAAGTATTGGTTGCTGATGGTACGGCTGTTGAATTTGATACACCAATTGTTGTGTTGGAACAGGTTTCAAATGGCCAAGATTAAAAAAGTTTTAATTGCCAATCGTGGCGAAATTGCATTGCGTATTATACGTGCATGTCGTGATATGGGAATACGTACTGTTGCGGTTTATTCTACGGCAGACAGAGATGCGATGCATGTAAAATTGGCTGATGAATCTGTGTGTATTGGACCGGCACAAAGCAGTGAATCCTATTTGAATGAATCTGCGATATTAACGGCTGCATTATTGACCAATGCAGATGCAATTCACCCGGGATACGGTTTTTTGTCGGAACGTGCCGATTTTGTGGACAAAGTTGAACAACATGGTCTTATATGGATTGGGCCAAATGCAGATATGATTCGCAAAATGGGCGATAAAGTTAATGCAAAAAAAACTGCGGTGAAATGCGGATTACCTGTTGTTCCGGGCAGTGATGGTGCAATAAAAACAATCGAAGATGCACTTGTTTGGGCGGATAAGATTGGATATCCTGTTATGATTAAAGCGGCTGCTGGTGGCGGTGGTCGTGGTATGCGTGCGATAAATAATGCGAATGAATTACGTGATGCTTTTCCAATTGTAAAAGCAGAATCAAAGACTGCATTTGGTGATGATACTTTGTATATGGAAAAATTATTATTGCATCCACGTCATATTGAATTTCAGGTTTTGGGTGATAAACATGGAAACGTTGTGATTTTTGGGGAACGTGATTGTTCGCTTCAACGAAAAAATCAAAAGGTTATGGAAGAATGTCCTGCGGCAATTTTGACACAAAAACAACGTGATGACATGATTGAAATTTGTAAAGACGCTGCCAAAAAAATGAAATATACAAATGCCGGTACTTTTGAATTTATGTTTGAAGACGGCAAATTTTATTTCTTGGAAATGAACACCAGATTACAGGTTGAACACCCTGTCACAGAAGCGGTTTATGGGGTTGATTTGGTGCGTGAACAAATACGTATTGCGGCTGGGGAAAAATTGGGTTATACACAATCTAATTTGGTTCCGCATGGACATGCGATTGAATTTCGTGTTAATGCAGAAGACCCGGAAACTTTTATACCTAATCCTGGTAAAATAACATTATATGCACCCCCTGGTGGAATGGGGGTTCGTGTAGATTCTGCCGTATACAGCGGATATACAATTCCGCCAACATATGATTCAATGATTGCTAAATTGATTGTGCATGGACAATCACGACCTGCGTGTATTATGCGTGCTGAACGTGCGCTGGATGAATTTGTTATCGAAGGTATCAAAACAACAATACCATTGCAAAAGAAATTGTTGGAAAACAGCGATGTTCGTCAATTAAAAACAGATAATCATTGGTTGGAAAGTTATTTGGAAAAATCTGTAAAAGAAATTGTCGAAAATACCGATAAACAAGAATAAAAAACGCCGGCATTTGCCGGTGTTTTTATTGTTTTTTTCGATTCCTGAATTCTTCCAAAGATACGACACGTTTGTCATCTGGAACAGTGCCTGGTTTTTCTTCCAATGGTAATTCAATATTTTCTTCTTTGACTGGTTGAGATGGTGTTTGTTGTGGACGAAAAGACAACATGAATTCAGTAGATGGATCTTTGAATTCAACCAATGCGGAAAACGGTACACGTATAAAAAATGGTCGCCCATCAAAAGTTAGTTGAACCCCAAATTCTTTATCAGACACATTTAAATTATTATAAGAATATTGTAAAACAATAGTCATAATATCTGGATACCGGATTCTTAAAAAATCAGGCAATACAACACCCGGGTCACGAGTTTTAAATGTTATGAAAAAACTGGCATCATCACCAAGACCGTTAAATTGTGCATGTATTAATGCTTCTTTGACGACGGATTTTAATGCAGTGTCCAGTAATTGTTGATAATTTATTTTTGCCATGTTTTTACTCCGCCTTTACTATATTACTTATTTCCCCATTTTGGCAAGTGACAAATAAAGCATTTGGAATATTTTTAAATACATTTATATCCAAACCTGTTGCCCAAACCTGGGCGTCTGCTTCATTTAAATCGTGGAATAATTTTATACGTGCCATTTCGTCCAAATGTGCCGCTGCTTCATCCAATAAAATAAGTGGTTTTGCGCCAGTTTTTATGTGTATTAATTTTGCGTGGGCCAAAATCAAATCAATTAAAATAGATTTTTGTTGTCCGGTAGAAGTTATATACACTGGCAAACCCAATTTTTTATTAAACAAACCAAAATCAGATTTATGCGCCCCATCAATAACCATTTTATCGCCAATCAATTCACGGCTGTTTTGTAAATATTCAAAATATTTTTGTTCTGCATTTGCAGCCGTGTTTTCTAATAATAATTTTTCCACCATACCATTTACAGATACCGCCCCATTTTCAAAGAAATAATTTATTTCGCCGGCATATCTTATACGGGCGGCAGCCACAGAAACCGCCGTAGACGCAATTTGGCTATCCAAAGCATCCAACCAATTTTTATCGGCATGATTTTTTATCGCCCCACCCCGCTCTGTTAATAATTTATTAAGACGTGAAATGCGTCCAATATGTGGTGGATCAAAACTGGCAATTAATCTGTCAAAGAAAGCACGTCTGTCTGTTGCAGATTCAACAAAAATTCTGTCTTCTTTTGGTGTTAACCAAATAATACGTATTTGTTTTGCCATTTCATTCAGTGGAACATTTTCATTATTGATTTTGGCATGTCGATTTGATTCACCACTGTTTAAAAATACGCATACATCATTTTCATCGTGTGTTTCTGCGAATACAGAAAATCCGCCATCGCCATCAAATCGTGCCAATATTTGAATGTCTGCACCACGTAAACCCCGTTCACCTGAAAGCAATGAAATCGCTTCTAATACAGCGGTTTTTCCGGCGCCATTTAATCCTGTGATTATAACATTTTTTGCATCACCAACGGAGATTCTTGAACATTTGTGATTTCTAAAATTGGTAATTGTTATTTGTTTTATCATTTTTGAAATTGGAGGCCAGGGTCGGAATCGAACCGGCATCCAAGGATTTGCAGTCCTCTGCATAACCACTCTGCCACCTGGCCTTCACGCAGGGTTATCATAGGCGAAAAACAAACACATTTCAACATAAAAATTACATAAATTTTACATGAATTTGTTCCCCTGTTTTTCATGATTAAAAATAGTTATTTTTTACATTGTATGAAAAAGATTTTTATGATTTTTTTATGTTTCCCTTTTTGTGCAACGGCAAATACAGATTGCGTGACCATGCGGCATGTTCCAAATGAAGAAATGAGTCTGCCAGAGGTTATAAATATCGGTCTTTGCCGTAATCCTAAAACAGCGGCTGCATATGCCACATTACAATCCCAGCGTTTTACGAAAAATGCGTCGTATTCAAATTATTTGCCAAGTGTTTCTGGTACAGCGCATGCAAATCGCTCGCATACAGAACACGATGATTGGGATTATACGGCGTCGCTTTCTGCGTCTTATTTAGTTTTTGATTTTGGAAAACGTGAATCAGATTTTGCGCAAAGCCTGGCTACATATCGTGCAGCCGGGTTTGATTATGATGAAACAGTGCAAAATTATGTTTATTCAATCATTGGTGCATATTATAACTTGTTAAAAGCAGATGCAGATGTAAAATCTGCTGAATCAGCATTAACTGTTGCCCAAACAGCAAAAGATACCGCAGATAAAAAATTTAAATCTGGTGTTGTTGCACGTGCTGATGTTTATAAAGCAGATACAACATTGGCTTCATCACAATTGGATTTAGAACGTGCAAAAAATAATCGTGAAATTGCACGTGGTACATTGTTAAATGCTTTGTCTTTCCCGGCAGATGAAGACATAAAAATAAAAGATATGCCGTCCAGTTTTGGTTCTGATGCAGAAAGTGAAGATATAGATAAATTAATAAAAATTGCCAAAAAACAAAGACCAGATATATTAAAAGCAGAATCACAAAGACGGGCTGCATGGCATCGGCGCAACAGTGCATTTTTGAAAAATTTACCGTCTATTTCTGTCACAGGCGGCGTTAATGTTGATGATAAAACGGTTGGCGGAATGTTTGATAATATGAGTGCAAAAATTCATGGCACAGTTGGTGTTTCTGTATCCATGCCTATATTTACAGGTTTTTTAAATTTTTATAACGCACGTGCTGAAAATTCAAATTATGAAAACATGAAATATATGGAAGAAAGTATTCATGATGATGCAACTATGGACGTGTTCACAGCTTATCAAAATTATAAAACCGCTAAAACAGTTTTAAAACAAACAGAAACTCTTTTAAAATCTGCCACAGAAAGCGAACGTGTGACATCTGGTATGTATCGTGTTGGGCGCAGTACTATGTTAGATTGGCAAACAGCCCAAGCTGAATTAGTCAACGCACAAAAACAAAATAACTCTGCAAAATACGATTTGTTTATAAAACGTGCTGCGGTTGCGCTGGCAATAGGCGATATTAAAACAAATGCTAAGGATTATGAATAATGGAACCCAAAAAACAAAATTTTATTAAAAGATTTTTTGCATTTATGTGGCGACATAAATGGTGGTCAACAATAATACTTTTAATTTTAATTGGTGTTGGAATATGGATTTATTTTGGAACACGCAGTGCTAAAAAAGATTATATAACAATGGATATATCACGTGGAGATTTAACACAAACTGTGACAGCATCCGGGGAAATTCAGCCGGTTAATACTATTAATGTTGGTTCCCAGGTTTCTGGCACAATTGAAAATATTTTTGTTGATTATAATTCTGTGGTTAAAAAAGGCGATGTTTTGTTAACAATTGAACCGTCTGTTTTACAATCAACGGTTGATGAATCCAAGGCTTTATTAGATTCAGCCAAAGCAGAATTAAAATACACCAAAAGCGAATTCGAAAGAAATAAAAGTTTATATAATGATGGTTTTATTTCACGTGCAGAAATGGAAAAATCACAAACGTTATATGAACAAGCCGAGCAAGCAGTTAACAAAGCACAATATTCATATGAACGTGCTGTCACGAATCTGGGTTATGCAACAATAACTTCGCCAGTTGACGGAACAGTTATTTCACGCAAAGTAGACAAAGGTCAAACGGTGGCTGCGTCTTTTCAAACGCCGGATTTGTTTGAAATAGCCGAAGATTTATCAAAAATGCAAATTGAAACTGCTGTATCCGAAGCAGATATTGGTATGGTCAAAGAAGGTTTGCCTGTGACTTTTACTGTTGATGCATATCCAAATCAAATTTTCAAAGGGAACGTACAACAAATAAGGTTATCGCCCACAAATGTATCAAACGTTGTTGTTTATACTGTGGTAATTGACGTAGATAACAGCGATTTAAAATTGATGCCTGGAATGACTGCTTTTGTGACAGTTGTTGTTGCAGAAGCCAAAGACACATGGAAAACAAAAAATTCTGGATTGTTAATACGGTCTTATAAAAATCTTGTTGATAATGTTGGTGATGATATAACCCCGAAAACTCACTTGGCGATTAAACGTGGTAAAGAAATAGTTTTTATTCCATATAAACGTGGAATCACAACCCCAACAGAAACAGAAATTATATCAAATGAAATTCGTGAAAACGATAAATTGGTTGTTGGCTTTACGGGACAAACAACCACTAATAAATCAAAAATGCCGGGGCCCAGAATGTGATGAAAAAAGAAATACCGATAATAGTTATGAATAAAATATGTAAAAGTTTTCCACTTGCCATTGGTGGAATTCAACAGGTTTTATTTGATATAACATTCACAATTAATCCCGGGGAATTTGTAGCAATTATGGGGCCAAGTGGTTCAGGTAAATCAACGTGTATGAATATTGTGGGCGCACTTGATTCTGCGACATCTGGTACATATGAATTGTATGGCAAAGATATAACAACCATGACGGCAGATGAATTAGCTGTTGTGCGAAATGAATATATTGGTTTTATTTTTCAAAACTTTAATCTTTTGCCAAAACGAACGATACTTGACAACGTAATGTTGCCATTAATGTATCGTGGTTTTGTTATGGACGACAGAATCCGCCGTGCACGTGAAATGTTAAGATTGGTAGGATTGGAAAATTTTGAAACTTATTTCCCAACACAATTATCTGGTGGAATGAAACAGCGTGTTGCGATTGCACGTGCTTTATCCGGAGAACCAAAGTTAATTTTGGCAGATGAACCAACAGGCTCTCTTGATTCTAAAATGGGGACCGAGATATTGAAATTTTTTGAAAAATTAAATAAAGATATGGGCATAACCATAATTATGATTACACATGAATTTGAAATAGCACAATTCGCAAAACGTCTTATTCATATTTACGACGGACGTATTACATATGATGGCGCAGTTCCCAAAAGTGAAACAACATTATTAAAATCGGAAAAACGGCATAAAAAATGACACTGTACGACATTTTAAAAGAATCTTGGATATCGATAAGCGGAAATAAATTACGTTCGTTCTTGACCGTTTTGGGAATTATTATCGGTGTGATGGCGGTTGTTATAATGGTGGCAGTTGGCGAAACAGTTCAAAAATCTATCACAGACCAATTTTCATCACTTGGTACGAATACTATTGTAGTGCGTGCTGGGGCGGCACGTAATCGGGGTGTTCGTACTGGGAATCGTCAAACATTAACAATAACTGATACAGACCAAATAAAACGTTTAAGCGATGTTATGTATATAACGCCCGCCCAAATGGGAACGGCTCAGGTTATATATGGAAATAAAAATTGGTCGACTATGGTGTTGGGTGCATATCCAGATTATTTATCAATCCAAGATATAGAAATGGAATATGGTGCGCCATTTGATATGAATGCGGTAAAAAATGCGTCTGCATATGCCATAATTGGCCCCGATACAGCGTATGAATTGGGACTACCCGATAATCCAGTTGGTGAATTTATACGCATTCAACATATACCTTTTGTAGTTGTTGGGGTTATGAAAGCGCGTGGTGATTCAGCCTTTGGCTCCCAAGACGATATGATAATAATACCGATAACCACATTGAAAAAACGATTACAGGGTTCTAAATTTCCAGATGCCGTCACAATGATAGCATTAAAAATATTTCCAGATGCAAATAATAATGTAGTGATTGAACAAATAACATCTCTTTTGCGACAAAGACACAGATTAAAAGACGGAGATGAAGACGATTTTCAAATTACAGACATGAAACAAATTATGGAAACAATGGATACTGTAACCGGTTATTTAAAATTGTTATTGATAGCGATTGCGGCAGTATCTTTATTGGTTGGTTCAATCGGTATTATGAATATGATGTTAGTATCTGTTGCGGAACGCACACGTGAAATCGGTGTTCGCAAAGCCATAGGCGCTCAAGAACGTGTAATAATAATACAATTTTTATCGGAATCAGTAATGATATCATTCATTGGTTCAATGATTGGATTAATTTTGGGTGTTGGTTTATCCCAAGGTGTTGGTCGGTTTATATTGGATTACAATGTTCCGTTTTCAATTTGGCCGGTGATATTATCAATTTCTGTGGCGATTGTTGTAGGGTTGGCATCTGGTGTAATGCCGGCAATCAAAGCCGCAAAATTAAACCCAATCGACAGTTTGCGATATGAATAAAATTTAACAAAAAAACACCGGCATTTGCCGGTATTTTTTATTGTTTTTTGAAATGGTTTTACATACCTTTTGGTGTAGCCATTTTAACAGATGATACTTTTTTATTTAATGCCTTAACAACTTCATCTGTGATATCTAAACCGTCAACGGTTTTGCCAACACGTGCCATACGACCATCAATTACCAAATCCAAATTTTTCTTGGCAATAACACCTTCGATAATTGGATCCAAGTGTTTCTTTTGAATTGTATTCAATGCTTCTTGGTATGATACTTCGATTGCCTGGGCGCTTTCAGATAAATCTTTTTGGAAATTGCTTACACGACGTTGATAATCAACGACACGTCTTTGTAATGCTTCTTGGGATAACATGTCTTGAGATTTTTCAATGTCTGCTTTTTCTTTTTCAATAGCCTTTTGTTCTTTTTCCAATTTAGATTTTAATTTGCTTTCAAAAGATGCACGTTGTTTATGTAAATCATCCAATACTGCCGCATCGGTTTGGATTTTATCCATGCTGATTATCGCAATACGTAAATCAGCACCGGTCACAGCGGTTTCTGTCACTTCTTTTAATGCTGTTGCAGTATCTACACCACGTTTAGCGGCAGAAATTGCCCAAATGCCAAGTAATGCAACGATTACAACCGCACCCGCAATAATGCCCATTTTTGAATATTTTTTTAACATTGGATTTAATTCTTGTGTTTGTTTCATTTGTTTTCTTCCTTTGGTTAATGAATATCTAAACTTTTTATAGCAATAATTATTGGAAAAAGCAAAGAATTTTTTATGTTTATCGTGCCGGACTTAATCTTATTTCAACACGTCTGTTGGTTAAACGTCCCATGTCGTCTTGACCTGCGATTGGACGTGATGCGCCCCGCCCAACAATAAACATGCGTGATGTTGAAATATTGTGTTGTGATAAATATACACCAACACGTTTTGCCATATCTATTGACAGAGCATACGCAGCATTTTTGTTTTGCATAGAATCTGTGTATCCGGCGATTTCCAAGAATGTCGCATTATATTTATTTAATATTTTTGAAATGATTTTTAATGTGTCTGCACCATTCGACGATATATCTGCAACGTCGTTTTTCATAATTGCACTGCGAACCAAAATTATGACAACTTCGGTTCCAAAACGTTGAACAGATATTCCGGATTTACGCAAAGAATCATATAATTCATATTCTAAATTTGACATATAATTTGTTAATACCGCATTATCAACCGCATTTTTATCGCCGTATTGCATTTTTCCAGATAATTCACCGGTTTGGGTTATTATTTTTCCACCATGTCCCATGTATACGGGCAATTTAGCGGTCTTTGCGTTTTCGGTCATATCCATAAAAGAAGCACCATATAAATATTTATCCCAATCGTTTCTTTCTGGGCTGTGGTATTGAATACATCCTGATAACAGGATTGCGAATATAATAAAAAATATGTTTTTTCTTTTCATGTTTTATTGTGCAAAAAATGACAAAGTGTTATCACCAGATTTCATACAAAACGAAGAATCGTTTGATTCATATTCATTGACGCTGATATGTGTCACCCAATCAAATTTTTTTGTTGTGAAATATGCGCATTCTTCAAACGATAACCCCGTCAAATTAATAGAAAATTCTGTACCTTCGAAATTACTGGTCACAGACCAATCATCACCGCCTGCCGGTGCACGGTCGTTGTTTATCACGCCCGCTTCAATCAAATAATCCACAGACACAGGTTTATATCCGGAATATTCCAAAAGAGTTTTTGTTTTTTGTGCAATATCTTTTAATTCTTCACTGGCGATTAAGCGTTTTTGTTTTTCGTTTGTTGAATGATATATGCTGTACGTGGCAGATATCATTATTGCACCGATTGCCAAAACACCGATGATTTCAATTAATGAACGTCCTGATTGTTCTCTCATTTTTATCCCCTTGGATGTTTTCTGTTATTTTGATACACTGACTATTTCTGCGTCTTCGAATAAATCCATAGCACTGGCCACCATTGGGTCTGCAACTATCTCAGATTTAATATGTTCAGACATTGTTTGTTGGTGTGGGTCTTCGGCAACACGTTCTATTGTCCAATCTTGACCGGTGTTATCTTTTAACCACAATATCAATTTCTGTTGGAAATTTTTATCGCCTTGAATATCGAAATATTTTATAAAATTATTGCCAAATTCAATAATTTCTAAATTAGAACTGACATACGAAGAAAGTAATAATTCACGTGATTTTTGTAATTCTTCTACCAATGCTTTTGCGCTGTCTATGGTTTTATATTTTGGTTTTTCAATTATAACCTGTTCAGTTTTTTTTTCCGGTATAATTTCATTTTTGTTTTGTTTTAATATTTCTGGAATAGACGGCATGTCTGCAATATGCATTAACCGCACAATCAACATATCAAAACATTGTTTTTGATTACTGGAAGCCTGTAATTCAGGTACCGCAGCAACCATAACCTGCCATATTCGGGACAAAGTATTCAAAGAAATTGTTTCGTTTATTTTCTTTATCGTTTCACGTTGATCAGCTGTATACGGCGAAGATACTGCATCTTGTAAGCGCAAAGATGGATACATACGTGTCGCCCAATGAACCCATTCCATCATATCGTTTAATAACATTGTCAAATCAGCGCCATTCGCATAAATTTCATCCAATTTACCCAATGCAACACTGACATCGCCAGACAAAACAGTTTTCATAAAATTAACAACGGTTCCCCGATCTGTTCTTTTTAACATATCAAGCACAGCGGTTTCATCAACATGCCCGCCGGTTTGTGCAATCGCTTGATCCAACAAAGACAACCCGTCACGCACAGAACCATCGGCAGCACGTGCCAATAATTCGTTTGCTTCATCGGTCAATTCAATTTTTTCTTGTTCTGCAACCCATGCAAAATGTTTTTTTAACGTTTCAACCGGTACACGTGCCAAATCAAAACGTTGGCATCGTGATAAAATAGTGACAGGTACTTTACGAATTTCGGTGGTTGCCAAAATAAATATCACATGTGCAGGTGGTTCTTCCAATGTTTTTAATAACGCATTAAATGCGCTGGTAGATAACATGTGAACTTCGTCAATAATGTAAACTTTGTATCGAGCGTTTGTTGGACGATAAAGCGCCGCATCCAAAATTTCACGCATATTATCAACACCGGTATGTGATGCAGCATCGATTTCCATAACATCAATATGTTGTCCGGCAGCAATCGCACGACAATTTTCACAAACCCCACATGGTTTTGATGTAGCAGTATCAGAAGATAAACAATTTAATGCCTTTGCCAAAATACGAGCCGTACTGGTTTTTCCAGTTCCACGAATTCCAGTAAAAATATACGCATGCGCAATACGGCCGGTATTAATAGCGGTTGTAAGTGTTTTAACCAAAACATCTTGCCCAATAAGGGTTTCAAAATTTTGACTTCTGTATTTGCGTGCTAAAACTGTATAGTTATTTTCCATAATGCTTCCTTGATAGGAAAAGCATAGCAAATAAATATACGATTTCAATTAAAAAAATTAAACGTTTGTGATGAATTCTGGAAAACCAATTTCTTCATCTTCACCTGAATCATTTTGTTCAGAATTTTCAGTTGTGTCATTGATTTCTTCTTGAACAACAGATTTATCTTTTGGATCACGTTGAGAATCAATTTTGCCCTGTTCTTCATTCGCGATACGGCAGTAATGTTCAGCCGTTTGCAACAAACGTTCACGTTCAATTTCATCATTTGTTTGACGTGCCAAATCGATATATTGTTTTCTTTTTTGACGCCACTTGTGGCAGCGTTGAATCATCTGACCCACAGGTGTTTGATTTTTTTTATTAGCCATGTTCTTTCTTTTGTTGTGTATTTCAGGAAATATTCTTTTTTGATGATAACGTATTACCATCTTTCTCTTGTACGAAATACATGCTACAACATCTTAAAACTGATTGCAATAATTTTTTTCAATTGCTAAACTGGTGAATGTAAGGGGGATTTTTTGCGAAATCAACGTGGTAATTTTTTATTGCAGGCTTTGTTAGCATTAACATTGGTGTTTGCTTTTATGCCATTTTTTGCACGAAAATTGTCATCTCGTGATTTTGCTGCACAAATGTATACCGCAACCGAACAAATAGAAACAGCATATAATGCCGCCCGTATATATTTGCGTGAAGAAAAAGAAAATTTACCATACAGAAAACAAGAATTATCCGGGAATAAATTTGTTGATCTTTTGGAAAGTTATGGATTGCCGTTGGGATATGTACCAGAAACCAGTTTTAAACAAAAATTATCATTGATTATCGATAAAAACCCAGATGGTATAATCGGTTTTATAAAAGTGTCTGGTGGAAAATTATCAAAAATACAAATGGCAGAATTGGCACGCAGGATTGGTTTTTATGCGCGCCTTAATGGCACAGATATAGAAGTCATTATCCCAATTGATACAGTGTATTCGGATATTGTTTCTAAAAAAGAAACAGATGAAAATATTGGTTTTTTGAATGAACTGGACATGAATAATAATTCCATAGATAAAATTGGGGTATTGTTTGCCAGAAATGGGATTTTTGAAACTGCACAGTTTAATACTTTGGTTCTTTACGGGGTAGAATCTGGACGAAACGAAAAAAACAAAATATCGGACATATATGCAAACAGAACGGTATTTCAAAGTGCTGATGGTGGTGCGGCTTTGTCTTTATCACGTGGTGAATTGAATGTCAGTGATTTGTCTTTGCGAACGATTTCAAAATATGGTGTGGCGGGCGGATTTGAATCAAATTCTGCGGCTGTTTACGATTTTTCTATGGCCGAAGGTAAAACCAGTTTTGTTGGGCCGGCTGATTGGAATGTTCATGGATCTGTGCGTTCAGACAATTTTAATTTTTATACGGACAGATTGGATATTTCTTCTTTTATTGATGCTTCACGTGGCCAAGATGTTTACGTTGATTCAAAAAGTTTATCGTACAACACAAAAATGGGTATAGAAGTTAAAAATATTTATGCTGCAAATGTATCTTTGCGGGATCAAACGTCTTATGGATTGCTTAATGGACAAAGTGGCGCATTATTGATTGATATCAGACCGTCTGGTACATCTTTATTGCCGGATGTTTATATAGATACGATAAATAATGATTCTTTTGAAATTATTGAAAATCCAAAAGATATGGATGGTAAAACTGTTTCTTGTAAAAGCATTATAACTGGATTAGATGAGGTTTATAACAATAAATCTTTATCACAAAATATAATTTGTCAGTATGTTTTTTGGCAAAGATTGGAATCAAGAATAGATATAAAACAATGTTTGGAAAACGGAAGAAATGATTGCTTGTAAAAAAATTTTTGACGTTAAAAACAAATTTGCACAACGTGGTGCATCTATGACCGAAGTTATTTTGGCGGTGGCTGTGGTTATCGCTGTTTCACCGTTTTTATACAATCAAATCATAGATATGTCGAACGAATCTTCGGATATAGCGACAGCAAATCAAATTGTTAAATTGCGGGATGATGTTATAAATTTCATGCGTATAAACCAAACACAGTGGGGTGATACAGAAGAAATAGAAATGTCGCCAGAGCAAATTGAACAAATTGCACCGATTGCACACAGCGGTTTTATTGATAAATACAAAGTAAATGGTGCATCAATTATTGATGTTTATTTGGCTTTTGATTTGGATATGGCGGATTATCGTGTTGCAAATATTGCAAAACAAATTGGTGAAGATGCCGCAGTTGTGCGTGAAGACGGTATTGCATATTCACAAAGTTGGGCTGTGTCTGCACCAGAAAATTTTTATGTCGGGGATTTGATTTATAAAATATCTCGTGATTTTGAGGGTACAGATAAATCAAGATTTTTACATCGTGGAACGATGGGTGAAGACGGGCTTAATCAAATGCATCGAAATTTACATTTGAACAATTATAATATTTTTAATGTCAGTAGTGTTGATGCAGTTTCTGCGAAAATTATTGATGTTGATGCGGTGTTTTTGAATGCAGATGTTATTGATGCAAACAGTATATATTTTACATCTGGGGCAAATATTAATTCAACCAATATGGCGGTTGGGTCTATGCGTGTGACAGGTGATACAAACGGATTTAAAACTATACGTGCAGACACATTAAATGGAAACAAATACACAACAAATGGTCGTTTAGTGGTTGATCGTGCAACAATAGGAAATTCAATAAACGTATCGGGAAATTTAATTTTAAAATCCACCGGAACACAAAATCGTGCCACATTTGGTGGAATATCAATGGGAAAACTTTTGACACCATATTTGTCTGCATCAGAAATAACATTTTTTGAAAATTTTGGTATAACTGTATCTGGTGAATTATTATTGACTGGGGACGCACCGTTAAAAATTGGAACATGGGTGTTTCCGTCAAACACACCACCAAGTTTTTCTAAATTCATATTAACACGCACTGCGATACCATCTGTACCAGATGCAGCAGAATTCAAAAAGATAATGCAAAAAGATTGGCAAAATAAATGAAGATAAAAAAACGCTCTTTTATTAATCGTAATTTTCAACATGGTGGAATGTTGGTTGAATTAATGATGACTATCGCATTGGCTGCGATAATAATTCCGTTTGTTTTCAGGTATCAACAAACTGCTGTAAATCGTGCAAGAAATGTCGCAATAACAAAGCAAATGGAAAGTGTTCAAACTGCATTGGAAAGATATATTATTGAAAATAAAACAGAATTAATGAAACCAACCGGGAAAAATATATTTCGTGTAAAAATAAATAATTTGCTTGATTATGGTTTGCCTGAATATATCGCAGAAAATTATCAAGACGATTATCAATTAAGGGTTTTAAAAAGTACTGATAAAAATGATAAATCTGTATTACAAGGTATAGTAATTTTATCAAATAATGAAATTACACCGCTTCGTACACGTGAAATAGTAAATCTTGGTGGTGGGCAATTTGGTTTTGTCGAAGGTGAAATGACACATGGTGGTTTTGGTGCTTTTCATGCGAATGCAATTGATTTTGGTATAACAGATACCAAAGGTTTGATTGGAACAACTTCGACTATGCGTGGAAACACTGAATATTTATGGAGATTGCCATCTGAAAATGAAATTGATGCAACTATGTTGTCGCCGTTGAATTTAGACGGACATGATATAACCAATGTCAATTTTTTTGATGCATCAAAGGCGCAATTTGAAGAAAAATTAAAAATCAGTAAAGTTTCTGTTGGCTCGTTAACATTTTCCAATCGATCAACCATAGATGCTATTTTTTCAACAAATACAGCAATGGTTAATGGGGCTTTTACATCTGATTCTCGTACATTAAATGTTGGTGGAACATTGACTTTGGCAGATTCAGGAAATTTTTCATCTTTTTATACAAATGATTTATATGTAAACACGTTAAGTTTAAATGGTTTTTCGGTATCGACAACTTCTGGTAAATCATCATCTTTGAAAATCATAGGCGATATGGATTTAATATTGGGACGCATAGATGCAACGTATGTTTCTGTTGGATATACGGGGTCTGTCACACCAAAATTAATTATAACAGATAAAATCCAAGACCCAAAAGATTCATCTTTTTATTGGGATATAAAATCCAAAAAAGCACGTTTTGCAGATGTAAATTTCCCAGAATTGGCACGTATGGCATCTAAAATCGCAAGATTGGAATCGCATCCTGGGACTAATGCAACAACAATATTTAATTCTGTGGCTGCTAATGTTAATGCAACAGTTGGTGATTATATCAATGCTATTAACAATATGCAGACGCAAATACGTGTAAAATATGAAATGTTGAATTTGAAATAAAATGTGTTATAAATTATCCAAAGGATTTAATTATGAAAATAACATGTGATTTTTGCAAAACAGAATATACATTGGATAAAACGCCAAATACCTCGGTAAGATGTGCGGTGTGTGGTCATGTTTGGACACCACGTGTACCATTTCGCCAAAATGCAACTATGAAATTAATTGCGGCAATTTGCGCATTTATTGCAGCATGTATATTTTGTATCGTCGCTGTTTTAAATTTTTCACATGATTCAAATAATAAACCGTTGATTACCAAAATAGACGAAAAAAACATACATACGATTACAGATGAAAACGGCAATAAGAAAATTTTTGTATCCGGCGATATTACAAATACTACCGATGATATATATGGTTTGCCAAACATTATTATTGTTTCGTACGATGCGGGTAATAATGTTCTGTCACGCCAAGCATTTGTTCCGCCTGTGACATTGTTGGAACCGAAAACCACGGTCACTTTTAATCATGTTTTATCTGTTGATCCAACACATGTAAAAAGATTGACTGTTGAATTAAAGGAATCAAAATGAAAAAAATATTATCGTTATTTTTGTCTTTGATTTGTGTTTCTGCTTTTGCAGATAATACATCAACTTTGCCACCCGCCAGGGTAAGTTTATTTTCAACCAGTGTTGATTGGGCTGCTGTGACGGGATTACCATGGCAACAATATCGTGGTGAAATAACTGGAACAAGTAAATTGTTGGTCAAAGAAGGTTTGGTTTTGTATTATCTGGATGGTTTTCCATGCTATGGCGAAGCGGACAGTGTTCGTGTCTGGTTATCGCCAAATGGGAAAATGAGCGGGAATTTACGTTTGGTTTGTGTGCATAAGCCGGAAACCGTTTCTTTTGCGTATCGCAATGCAACCGAAGATGCTTTGGATGGACGTTCTTTGGGAATTTTGACGTGCCCAACAACAGGCGACAGATATTTTAAAATAGATATATCAAAATGTATACGTGGTAAAAATTGGACGGAATACAGATAATGGATAACGTAAAGCATTTCATTGTTGATGAACAAAACGTTGGTATTCGTGTTGATAAATTTTTGTCTGGACAGATGCCTGAATATTCACGCAGCGAAATTCAAAAATTTAATATCAAACGTGCTGATAATAAACCGTTAAAGTTGTCGGATAAAACAAAATTGGATGATGAATTTATTATAGAAATTGCTGAAAAACAAAGTGATATAGCATATGATAATATTTCAAATGATTTTGATTTGGATGTTTTATTTGAAGATGATGATATAATTGTCATTGATAAACCACGTGGTGTGGTGATGTACCCATCTGCAGGGAACAAAACAGGAACATTGGTTCAAAATTTATTATCATATACAAAATTGTCTGCGCTGGGTGGACAAACCAGACCTGGTGTGGTTCATCGATTGGATAAAGATACCAGTGGTGTTATGGTTTTTGCAAAAAGTGATGCGGCTTATCGTGGTTTGGTAAAGATGTTTTCATCTCATGATTTAACACGTAAATATATTGCTTTTGCATGGGGTGTTCCAACATGGGGCGGTGCAGATATAACTGGGAACATAGCTCGTTCATCTCGTAATCGACAAAAAATGAGTTTGGTTAAAACAGGCGGAAAACCGGCACATACAATTGTTAATGTGATGGATGTTTGGACAAAACCTGGCATATCTCTTTTTCGTTGTACTTTGATGACTGGACGTACGCATCAAATCAGGGTTCATTTATCTTCACATGGTTTTCCTGTTGTTTGTGATCCGCTTTATGGTCGTGAAAAATCACATATTGGTTCTGTAAAAAATCCTGAATTACTGGAATTTTTGAAAACGCATCATGGACAAATGTTGCATGCAGAAGTTTTAGAATTTAACCATCCAATAACTGGTGAAAAAATGCATTTTAAATCTCGTATGCCTGTTGATATGATGGAATTAAAAGAAATTTTAGATAATGAATAATCTTTTTTTGTAAAAGTTTAAAGTTGCCTTTTGAAAGTTTTGTTTTTATAATCAAACCAACAAAAGGATTTGTTTATGAAAGATTTAATACGTAAAATTTTTGGACCACGTGGCAAGAAAACTACAGCCGGGGAATTGGCAAAAAAATTCGGTTTGGAATTAAAAGGAAACGCAAAAGAAATCGTGAATGGGGTTGCACCTATTGCAGATGCTAAACCTGGACAGTTGGCATTTTATTCCACAGAAAGAAATTCTGCTGCTTTTAAAATTTTACCAATCGAAGTTTTAAAAAACACACGTGCAACTGTTATTTTATTACAACGTGAACAAATCAAAGATGCACCAAAAGGTGCAACTCTTTTGATTACAGATTCGCCACGTGGGAACATTGTTAAAATATTGGGTGAAATTTATGCAGAAAAACCACGTTTTGGTGTGTCTTATTTTGCAACTGTTGAACGTGGCGTATATTTCCGTAAAAAACGCAGTGTTTATATTGGTCAATATGCGACCGTTGAAAAAGGTGCTGTGTTGGAAGAAGGTGTTAAAATTTATCCTGGGGCTTTCATTGGACGTAATGTGGTTTTGGGGGCAAATACCGTTGTACATAGTGGCGCACATATTGAAAATGCAACAATTGGTGCAGACTGTGTGATAAATGCCAATGCTGTGGTTGGCAAAGATGGTTTTGGGTATACCCGTCAAAATGGTAAAAATGTGTTTATTCCACATACAGGCCGTGTTGTTTTGGGTAATCGTGTATCTGTTGGTGCAAATACTTGTATAGATCGTGGGGCTATGACAGATACGATTGTTGGGGACGGAACAAAAATTGATAATTTGTGTCAAATTGCACATGGTGTGGTAATTGGTAAAGAATGCTTTTTGGCTTCTGGTGTTGGAATTGCCGGTGGAAGTGTTATTGGAAACCGTGTTTTATTGGGTGGACATGTTGGAATTTCTAATGGATTGCGTATTGGCGATGATGTCGAAATTGGTGCAAACAGCGGTGTGTTTCGCAGTATTCCAAATGGTGAAAAATGGATGGGTATGCCGGCTGGACCGGGTATTGAATTTTTCCGCCATTATGCATGGTTAAAGAAAAATGTTGGTAAATAATTTTTTATCATATCTGTAATACCACTTTGTTGCTTGACGGTTGTTGTTTTGGGCTTTATACTTGATAATTATGAGTATTATAAGCAGATATTTTAGAAATCAATTAATTGGTATATTCATTATGTTGCTGTTAATCCTGGTTGGGGTAGCATGGATGATGCAAATAATGACTATGATGAAATTTTTAATCACATATGGTGTCGATTTTTCAAGTTTTATTTATTTAACTTCATTAATGATTCCGTTTATTATGTCAATTATTGTGCCATTTGTGACGTTTATAACAATAATTTTCGTATACAACAAAATGATTTCTGAAAACGAAGTGACGGTTATGATGGCATCAAGTATGTCTCCATGGCAAATTGCAAAGCCTGCTGTAAAATTTGCTGTTGTTTTAACTGTTTTGCATTTTGTTTTAAATTTTTGGATAGTTCCTGCCAGCCAGGCTATGTTTTACAGCACTCAATGGAATTTGCGGTATGGTTTGGCACATTTAAAATTACAAGAGGGTACATTTACAAAATTAGCAAATGGTTTGGTGGTATATGTTGATAATGTATCTGGAAATGATTTGAACCAATTGATGATATCTGATATGCGGGAAAAGAAAAATCAAATGACTATATTTGCAGAGCGGGGAAAATTGGTATCTACGGTTCATGGATTGTCCATTGTCACAAGTAATGGGTCTTTGCAAATGTTTGGAAAAAACGGTTTTACCAGCGGAACGTTTGACAGTTTAGATATGGATTTAAATTTGGTTGAAAATGATGCAGATATGTCTTTCCGTGTACGACGTATTCCAACAATGACTTTGTTAAATGAAGTATTTTCCCAAGAAAACGACAGACAACACAAATTAACATTGGTTGAATTATGTACACGTTTAATTAATCCGTTTATGAATTTGATATTGGCATTGGTTTGCACATTAATTTTACTTAAAACATCATTGCTTCGTCGTAAGGCCAGTTTTGCACCGGCGATGGCGGTATTGTCAATGGCTGTAATTATGTCATTGTATATGTCTACTTCCAATATGGTGACCAGTGTGACAGATGTTGTTTTGGTATTTTGTGGTGTTTTTGTTGTATTGTTGGGTCTGTTTGGTTTATTATTAAAAAAATGAGATATTTATTATCATTTTTATCGGGGTGTTTTTTTGTCATGAATGTAATGGCATTGGGTGTCAATATGGATGAACCCAAAACCATCAAATCAGACGTTATTGAATACAATGTTAAAACCGAAGAAATGAATGCTGTTGGTAATACAGAAATGACAAATGAATCTGGTCAACATGTAAAATTAAACAGTTTGACCATATCAAAAAATCAGGCTGATGTTTCGGCAAACGATATTGAATTATGGTTGGGATATCATGTATATGTTCGTGCAGAAGAAATAAAACGTGATGGTGTTGAAACAATCGCCAAAGATGCTGTATTTACTGCGTGCGATGGATGTGATGATTATAATGCGTGGGAAATTTTCAGTAAAAAAGTAATTCATGATTCAAATGAAAAAATGTTGTATTTTCATAATGCATCATTTTGGGTTTATAATGATACTTTGCCTGTTTTATGGTTGCCGTACTATGAAATGCCAGATCCGTCTGTTAAATACAAAACCGGATTTTTGAACCCCAGTTTTAATTCTACAAATGGAATGGGTTTGCAAATAAATGTACCTTTTTACATAAATTTTTCAGAAAGACATGATTTAACAACGACACTTTCATATTTAACCAAAGAAAATCCTTTGTTCCAGGCTGAACATCGGTTGAATCTTTCGCATTCGGAATTTCGTTCGGTTGGGTCTTTTACACATAATGAAGTTGGTGAAAATCGCTGGCATTTTTACAATAACGATAAAATAGAATTGGGTGAAAATGCACGTGCATATGTATATGTTGCACGAACTTCGGATAAGACTTATTTGCAAAAATATGGGTTTTATGATTATCAGCCGTATCTTGATTCTGGGGCTAAATTGGAATTATTTGGTCAAAACAGTTATGCTGTGGCCGATGCACACATATTCCAAGAATTACGTCAAGCATATGGAAATCAGCATTCTATTTCTGGTAATATATTGCCAAACATACGTGGAACATATCAAAGTGATCCTTTTTTCAAAGAAACGTATTTAAGTGTTTCTGGTGATATATTGGGTGTATCAAGTCATGATTCTGCCAGCCAACGTGTTATTGGTCAAGCAAGCATAATTTCCCCATGGACAATATGGGGTGGCAATCGTATTACGGCCAGTGTGTCTACCAGATATGATATTTACAATTTTTATAAAACACCTGTGTATGAATATGGTGGTGTAAACGATTCTTATTCTGGTGTGAAATCTCGATTTTTACCAAGTGGATATCTTGAATGGGGATTGCCTCTTTACAGTATAGAAAACGAATGGACATACATTATTGAACCACGTGCACGTTTGACGATTATGCAACATTCGAACAAAGATGCGGTATTTGCAATAAATAATGATTCTGCAGGTCGTTTTTTATCTGATACTACATTGTTTTCTGATAACAGATTTGCCGGTCTGGATGTTTGGGAAAATGGTAATTTTATTGATTATGGTGCTAGATGGGCGGCATTTAACAACAACCATAATATTGAAGTATTTTTGGGTCAAACATACGATTTTAATACAGAATCCAAAGACAAAGATTTTAATGAAAACGGTTTTAGAAATGGTTTTTCTGATTATGTTGGTCGTGTTGCGTATTCAAGAAATTATTTTCAATTTTCCAGTCGTTTCAGATTTGATCGTGTTGACGCATCTTTAAGTCATATTGAAAATTCAATTTATTTTGGTAAAAGTGGTTATTATTTAACATTGGGGCATATCTGGGATACACAACCAATAGATGTTTTTTCAACAGAAGATCAAAAAGATACACATGAATTATCTGGGGGTATTGGATTGCCTTTGACAAAACGTATGCGAATTGCGGGTTCGGTAATATACAACGTATACGAACATTTTGTGCAAAGACATGGTGCAGGAATTTATTATGAACATCCGTGTTATTATTTTTCTTTGGAATATAATCGTGATAACACAATCAAAAGTGATTATATTGGAAATACAACATACAGATTTAAATTCGGTATGAGTATTGATGGTAAACACTATTAAAACAAAAAGGAAAAAAGGAAATGAAAAAAATAATTGCTGGATTTATCACTTTGTTTATGGTGATTGGGGCTGGACACTGTGCGACTGTGGTTGGCAGTGTGAATGGTAATCCAATAACTGATGCTGACGTGACAGCACGTACAGAATTAATGGCAAAGCAAGGTAAAGTTTCTACCAATAATCGTAAACAAGCATTTCAAAATATTGTTGATGATTATGTTAAATTGGACTATGCGTCTAAATTTAATGTTAACCCAACAGACAAAGATGCAGACAAAGAATTAAAAAGAATGAATTTGGGTGATTTAAGTGCTACAACTCGTTCAATGGCACGTTTAGCGATGCGGGCTAACATCGCATGGCAAGTTGTAATGGCGCGAACAATAATTCCAACAATAGATGTATCTAAAAATGACATTGCCGAAGAAAAAAGCGAAATTGCACGTGAACATGGCTTGCCTGTGGAAATAACGTTGATTCGTTTAACAGATATTCCAGAAGAAATAGCAAAAAAATTAACAAAACCGAAAAATTGTGATGATGCAGAACAAATGGTTGAATCTTTTGGTGGCTATCCACAAAAAATTACTGCGATGCAATATGAATTATCACAAGAAATGCGCCAAAGAATTGCGAATTTACCATTGTTGACTTGGTCAAAAATCCAAGATGATTCGATGGTTTTGGTGTGCAGTGAAAAGAAAGGCAAAGAATACAAAAATTTGGATGAAATAATCAAACAAAATGCAGAATTCAAAAAAGCATCAATTATTGCAGATCAACAATTAAAACAATTGCGTCGCAAAGCGGTTATCATAATCAACGATGACAGGTATAAATTATGAAAACGATACTTTTTAATTTGACAGATGGTGAATTGGAAAAATTTGTGACAGATTTATCTTTGCCACGATTTCGTGCCAAACAAATTCGTGAATGGTTGAATCGTGGTGCGCCTGATTTTAATGTTATGAAAAATTTGCCTGAAGATTTGCGAAGCAAATTAAATGAAGTGGCTGAAACTTTACCGGTTAAAATTGTAAAAAAATTAGAAAGTGTTGATAATCAAACAACTAAATTTTTATTGGAATTAAAAGACGGCGAACAAATTGAATGTGTGTTAATGCGGACAACATACGGAAACAGTGTTTGTGTATCAAGTCAGGCGGGTTGTGCCATGGGATGTAAATTTTGTGCATCTACCCTGCTTGGTCTTAAACGCAATTTAACAGTTAATGAAATGTTTGCGCAACTTTTGGTTGCCAGATGGGAATTACGTGGCGACAGATTAAAAGATACACAACCAAATGGTGACCCGAATAATGGTGATGTTTCTCATATTGTTGTGATGGGTACCGGCGAACCTTTGCAAAACACTGAAAATGTTATTGGATTTTTAGAACGTGCAAATAATGAATTGAATATATCTTGGCGAAGAATAACTGTTTCTACATGTGGAATAGTGCCGGGAATAAACGAATTAAACAAATGGGGCCGACCGATTAATTTGGCGATATCTTTGCATGCACCGGATGACGAATTGCGTTCAAAAATTATGCCGATAAACAATAAATATAAATTAAACGAAGTTTTAGATGCTGCGTTTACGTTTTCAAGCGCCCATAATCGACAATTAATGATTGAATATATATTGTTGGGCGTTAAAGACAAAAACGGCTCTGTGATGGCTTATAATGCGTCAAATGAGCATGCGTTAAAATTGGTAGAATTATTACGTGGACATAATGTTATGGTAAACATTATTCCATGGAACAGTGTCGACGAACGTGATTTTGCATCGCTTTCTGGCAATGCGGTACACAGATTCCAAGACATTTTAATAAAAAACGGAATACATACACGGATCAGACGGGAACGGGGGGCGGATATTGGTTCTGCATGTGGACAATTAAGGTTAAAAAACAAAAAGGAAGAAAAATGAAATTAAAATATATCACCTGCTCTGACCCAAGAGAACATAATTCGATAAAATCCATTATGGAATTATCACGTTTACCACATGTGGAAATCGCTGTTCAATGTCATCCATCAAAAATGTCAAATGGCATGCCACGTAATGTATGGTTTAATGAATTGTTAAATGCTGCATATCAAACTCAAAATATCAATTTGGCAATTCATGTAAATGCAGAATGGGCAAACGATATATGCGCACGTGGAATTATTCCTGATACGATTATAGAATGGATACGATTAAAAAATGAAGACAAAGAAAGTATTATTAAACGCATACAATTAAACATGCCACAAAAAACAGCTGGAAATATAAAGCCGGGCGTGGTTGCACAGATAATTCAAAGTTTTCCAAATCAAGAATTTATATTTCAATATAACAATAATACCAAAGATGCGATTAAAAAATTGCATAAAACAGGTGCGAAATTTTCTTTGCTTTTTGATGCATCTGGTGGAAATGGGGTTGCGGCAGAAAATTGGCAAAAGCCAATATATGAAACACATCCAATGGGATACAGTGGCGGCATGTCTGCAACAAATGTAATCGGCAATTTGAATAAAATAAAGACATTGGTTGATAATAATTATGAAACATGGATAGATGCCGAAGGACGCATAAAATCCGCAACATTATTTGATGAAAAACCGAAATTTGATGTTGATATGGCACGTGCATATATCAATCGTGCAAATCTGTGGGCAAAAATGAAACAAAAATAAAAAAAACCGCCAAAATGGCGGTTTTTTTACTCAGTTGGTGTATTACTAAAGCCTAAACTATTATTCAATGCGGCGTATGCACAGTTGTGTGCACAATAATTTTTGCATTTATCTGGGATACCGTTTATAGCATCAGTACTTAATATCCAATCGTTAGATGTACCAGGCCCAGAATTTATCTTGCACCAACAGTATTCACCAACGCCAACTGGGCTGTAATTTGGGGTGCCGGTTGCACCAAACTCTAAGTCCATGCCATTTGAGGCACACGTTGAGTCTCCATTGATAGATTCGCTATCTTTTTTTACAAGCCATGACCCTTTGGACAGGTTTTTAGAACATTGTGTTTCGTCAACATCATTCCACTTATGATTTTCAGTATATACCCGGCATGTTCCATTGTGTAGAAATGCGACACCAACGATATTTTCATCATAATTGTCTGTTGATTCGTCGCTTGTTTGTCCTGCCGATGATTTTTTTTGTAATTCATCGGTTTTTTTATTTATTTCCGTTTTGGTTTTTTCTATTTGTTGTTGGGTTGATTCAATACTGCTGTCATAATCTTTTATCTTTTTGGCTTCGACCACATTTGCCGCAACACCAACCGCAGACAATCCCAATGTTGATATTCCCGCTATCTTTAATCCCTTGGTAGAGCCCATGCATTTTTCCAATTCCGCCATTTTGCGTTCTTTTTCACGGGCCAATTGTGTAAAACGTGCGCTAGCCCCAAAACATATGTTTGGAACTATTGCCATAATTATACCGATTAAGAAATATTTTTTCATTTTGATTTCCTATTATTTTGCATCATTATTTTGTTTTTTTATTTCTGCCAATTCTGCTTTCTTGTCTTTCAATTCGGCCTGTTTATCTTGTAAATCAGTCTTTTTATCACTTATTTTTACACCTTGAACCGCAGCAGCAGTTCCAGTCGCAACAACACCTGCCGCCCCAATCACAGTGGCGGCAATCCAACCTTTCTTTTGTTTTTTACATTTAGCGATTTCTTCGTCCAAAATACGAATATCGTTTTCCAATATTGCAATGGCTTCGCTGTCGTCAATTTCTCCTTCGCCACCCTTGATTTCATATCCATCAAAAGATTCTTGATATCTGTTGGCGGTATTATTTTTTACTTTGACTGCTGCATCTGCATTATATGAAAAACCAATAATAATCATCAATGGTATCAAATATTTTTTCACGGAAAAATCCTCCTAGGTTCATTTATGATACAGGTATTGTATCATATTTTGCATATTAGCGCAAACATGAATAATTTTTTCTGGACAAATAAAAAAAATAAGGTAATATTAAAACCGCTTTGGACGTTTAGCTCAGTTGGCTAGAGCATCTGCTTTACACGCAGAGGGTCAGGGGTTCAAGTCCCTTAACGTCCACCATCCACTTTCGCTTACGCTACAGCGAGATAGGCTTTGCCGGGCGAGATGTAGAGTTAGAGAAATGGATGTCTCGCTGTAATGAATATCGTGAATGAAAGCGGACCATCACAAACAGATTGTGTTTATTTTTTATCAAAAAATTTTATTACATATTCAATCCACCGGTTATTGCAGACATCGTTTTATCAATTAAAACATCTGCTTTGGATTTTGCATCTTGGTATGCATTTAATACCAATTCTGCAACTTTATCAGCCCCCAAAGACAAAGCATTGTCATGAATATTAACAGACACAACATCATATTTGCCGGTCATATCAATAACAACTAAACCGTTTTCTGCAATGCCTTTGACGTGCATTTTTGCCAATTCATCTTGGGCAGATGATATTTTTGTTTGTAAATCTTGGGCTTGGGCCATCAAAGATTCCATATCCATTGGGAATTCCTTTTATTTCATTAATTAATTGGGCGAATAAATCGCCCAATTATTTCAAATTTATTTTTTGATTTCTTTTCCAGTTTTTTGGTCGATACCAACCATAGACATACGTGTTTTGCCACGTTTATCCATACCCATATAACGAACAAAAACTTTATCACCGATGTTAAGTTTTGCATCTTCGATTTTTGCCAATCTTTCACCAGTGATTTCAGAAATATGAACCATGGATTCAAAGTTTTTCATGATTTTCACAAACAAACCAAAATCTTTGATACCACTGACTTCACCTTCATAGATTTCGCCTATTTCTGGTTCTGCAACGATTTCTTTGATGCGTTTTATTGCTTCATCTACATCGTCTTTGTCGGCCCCCATGATTTTGATAGACCCATCATCTTCTAATTCGATTTGAGTGTTTGTTTCACGTGTTAATGCCTGAATCACAGAGCCACCTTTGCCAATCACATCACGGATTTTGTCCGGATTGATTTTCATAGCATAACTTTGCGGTGCGAATTCAGACAAAGTTTTACGTGGTTCTTTGATTGCTTTTTCAATTTTGCCCAAAATGTGCATACGACCATCTTTAGCCTGGGCCAATGCGTGTTCCATAATTTCAAAAGTAATAGATGTGATTTTGATATCCATTTGCAATGCTGTAATACCACGATCTGTTCCTGTCACTTTGAAATCCATGTCGCCCAAATGGTCTTCATCACCCAAAATATCGGTCAAAATTGCATATTCTGCGCCCTCTTTTATCAATCCCATAGCGATACCAGCAACCGGTCTTTTCATTGGAACGCCACCGTCCATCATAGCCAATGTTGCACCACAAGTTGTTGCCATTGATGAAGAACCGTTTGATTCCAAAATATCGCTGCAAATACGGATGACATAGTCGAATTCGCTGCGTGTTGGGATCATTGGATGAACCGCACGCCATGCCAAATTACCATGTCCCAATTCGCGACGACCTGGGGCTTTTAAACCTTTGGCTTCACCGACTGAAAATCCAGGGAAATTATAATTCAAAATGAAATCACGTTCACTGTCGCCATCCAAAGATTCAATTGGCAAAGCATCTTTGCCACCACCCAATGTCAATGAAACCAAAGCCTGGGTTTCACCACGAGTAAACAAAGCAGAACCATGTGCACGTGGTAATACACCCAATTCGATTTCAATTGGACGTACAGTTTTTGTATCACGGCCATCAATACGAGGTTTGCCCGCCAAAATATTTCCACGCATAATACGTGCAGTTATATTTTCGATAATTTCATCAGCCCATGATTCCAATGTTGACATTGCCGTTGTTGTTTCCGGGAATAATTCCGGGATTCTGGCCTTTGCTTTGGCATGAATTTCAGCCAACGTATCAAGACGAAGTAATTTTTCTTTGATTAATAATGCGTCTGTGATTTCATTTGCAAATTGTTCAAAATCTTTCTGCATTATTACATATTCTTCGGTGTTTTCAGGCGTAGCCCAACGTTCTTTGCCAGCCTTTTTAACGAAATCATTAATTGCTTTGATGACAGTTTGTTGTTGATCAAAACCGAATTTAACAGCGCCAAGTGTTGTTTTTTCGTCCAATTCACCGATTTCAGATTCAACCATTAAAACACCGTCTTTGGTCGCAGCAACAACCAAATCCATTTGAGAATCTTCAACTTCTTTTTTCGATGGATTCAAAACATATTGTCCATCACGATAACCAACACGTGCAGCACCAATTGGTCCAGCAAAAGGAACCCCAGATATTGCCAATGCAGCACTGGACGCAATCATCGCCAAAATATCAGGTTGATTTTTTTTGTCATAAGAAAAAACCTGGGCAATAATTTGTACTTTGTTTTTAAAGGTTTCTGGGAACAAAGGACGTATAGGTCTGTCGATAAGACGTGCAGTCAATGTTTCGTTAACACTTGCTTTGCCTTCACGTCTATCGCGTGATCCTGGAATACGACCAGATGAAGCATATTTTTCTTGATAATCAACGGTTAACGGAAAGAAATCTTGCCCTTCGACCGCAGTTTTTTCAGCACACACAGTTGCCAATACCATGGTTTGTCCCATTGTTGCCATTACTGCGCCAGTTGCCTGTTTTGCATAACGGCCGGTTTCCAAACGAACAGTTTCACCACCATATTGAAATTCAATAGCAACAGGTTTATTTAAAACATGTTCTTCGCCTTTTTTAAAAATACCAAACATATATTTCTCCATTTTTTGTTTGTTCATTATTTATGCGAAGAAAAATTATTCGTTTTTGTATTCTTTTGACTTTCAAATACAAGAAAGAACAATTCCTTCTTCGCAACACCTTGGTGAATTATAAAATAATTTTATTCATTTGCAACAAAAAAGCCCGGAATGTATGCCAGGCTTTATATTACAGTTTAAATTTTCATTTTTTCTTTCATTTCAATCAACACTGGTGTTTTGTTATGTAATTGCTCTGCACGGCGGATTAAGCCGTTCAGGGCGAATATACCTTCGACTGTTCCGGTATATTCTTCACCACGTGCAATAGACATGCCGGCTGAAAAATTACGACTGGTTGGTGACGTTGCGGATAAAAATAAATCCCCTATCCCGCACAATCCCAAGAAAGTTCCGCATTCTGCGCCCATTTTTACACCCAATTCGACAATTTCATCCCATGCACGTGTAAACATTAATGCACGTTCGTTTTCGCCATTTGATTTAACCGTCAAAAATCCAGAAATCAAAGAGACTGCGTTTTTACCAACACCGCAAAGTTGCGTTCCAATAATGTCGTCACTGTCTTGTAAATAAAGTGCAGATAATGCGGAGTGTCCCCCTGCCCTGACCTTTTCATCGCCGGCCAATGTAGATCCTGTTGGAATACCATTTGCAACTTCACGTGCGAATTGCGGACCCGATAAAACGCCGATGTTTTTACATTCTGGAATTTCTGTTTTTAAAATTTCAGACATAAATTCGCCGCTTTTTGCTTCCATACCTTTGGTGCAAATTAAAATTGGTTGTCCCATGTAAACTGTGCGCATTTTTTGTGCTGTTTCACGAAAAAATGCAGCAGGTGTCACAATCAACCAATATTCGCAATCTCTTAAATCTTCCATATTATCTGTTCTCGATACATCACCAGGTCTTGCCACGCCATCCATTTCATCAAAGACACCATTATAACCCCAATGGATAACCGTATTACCAGATTTTGCACATGTATAAGCCAATGCTGTCCCCCATGCGCCAGCACCAAAAACACCAATTTTCATTTTAATTTCCTTATCTTTTTTTCAACAAACGGAACAACAACCAAACCATCTTCGGCTAAATCTAGTGATTGTTTATATGCTCGTGCAGCCTTTTCTTTATCACCAAATTCAACGTATAAATCGCCCATATGTTCATAAAATGATGATATATTTGCAGCCACACTGATAGATTCCATTATATCAATACCGTTTATTATGCCCTCTTTTTTCGCAACAATTCGTGCCACCAAATCCCATGCGTATACATCCGAAGTATTTCGTTTCACCAATTCCATTGCATAATTATATGCGTTGTCTAAATTTTTATTTTGCAAAAGCCATGCGTATGCCTGAAGCGACATGATATCAGGTGTCATATTTGTACTGATTATTTTAATTGTATCTAAATCTTCTTGGGCATATTTTGGTGTGTTGAACATCAAATAAATATATGCACGTTGCTTTAAAAAATATGCTTTGGCTTCGTCCGGTATATTTTTGCTTTTTAATGCACGATTTAAAATGCCAAGCGCCCGGGTTTTATCACCGTTTTTTATGTGTTCACGGATAACAACCTGGATTCCCGGAACAAATAATGGATTGTTATGTACAATTTTTTTAATGGTTTTAAAATCTTTGGCTTTTTCTGCGATATGCAATTGTCCAAATAAATAAAGCGGACTGGATTTTTTAATATTTTCAAAACATGTTTTGTAATCACCCACATTATGAAAATAATATTGTCCCAAATAATAATTTACTGCGTCCATATTTGCTTCATTCGATATAATTTGCGCAAAACGCAAAAATACCAATGATAAATCAGTATAAACCATAACCTGCATATGAGATATGTTTTGGATGATTGCGAATACTAAATTGTTTTTATAACCCGCATAATTTGACCAATCTGGGATTTCAGGATAATCTGCAATATACATTCCGCCAGGTTTCGCAACAAAATCATCGTGCAAAATTTTCATATCTTCTTCCATACCGTTTTCTTGGTAAAAAGACATCAAATACAAATAATCGTTTATGTTCATGAAATCAGGATGCACTTTGGCAAATTCTTTGGCCGCAGCGGCAATATCGTTGTTTAAAACAAAAACCTGGCCACGAACAAAAGATTTCCAAGAATCATCAACAGTCAAAGAATCAATGTATTTTAAAATTTCTTTGGTTTTGCCCTGCTTTACCCCAGGAAATATACGAAGCGGTGCCGCCAAAATAGTTTTATCATTATCATGACGATTATAAACACTTTTCCAATCTTCTTTCTGTATCAAAAAAGCATCGTATATTAATCCGTTCACCAATTCTTTGGAATCTTTGAATGACGCAGCATTTTGTGGTAATTTACCATTGAAAAAATCGGCCATAACCTGAACATTTTTTACCGTTTTGTTGTTTGATTTTATTGCGTTTGCGCTGCGTGCAGCCATATCAAAATCATTAGTGTATAACGCATGTTGTGCGACCAAAAAATTGCCAAAATCATTGTCTTCAATGATATCAATTTGATTTGTTTTATGTGAATTGACATTGAACATTTTTTGCCCGATTAAATAAGAGCAAAAAAATACACAAAATATCAAAAATAAACCCGAATAAAATTTTTTTGTTTCTTTCATAATTTGGTATGTTAGAATAAATATTATGAAAATAGAAGAAAAATTTATTAAATATGAAAATTTGTTAAAAATGTGGTCAACAAAAATGAATCTTGTTGCGCCAAGCACTTTGACAGATATTCGTAAACGCCATATCGAAGACAGCGCTCAATTGGCAAAATATATACCCAAAGATGTTAAAATTATAGATTTGGGCAGTGGGGCCGGTTTTCCCGGGGTTGTTTTGGCTATTTTGGGCTGGAATGTGACATGTATTGAATCTATTGGCAAAAAAACAAAATTTTTAAATGAATTAAAAAAAGAATTGGAATTACCAAATCTTACCATAATCAATGACAGAATCGAAAATTTTTTATCGAAAAAGCCGGTAAAGGCCGGGGATTTTGTTTTTACTGCACGTGCATTTGCCCCATTGGTGAAAGTTTTTGATTATACACACAAAACAAATTGCCGGCTTTTTTTATTAAAAGGCCGGGAAATTGATACTGAAATTTTAACTGCAAAAGCCGGGTACAGTTTTGATTATGAATTATATAAATCAACAACTGGTGATGGTTTTATTATATATGTTTATAATTTAAAATAACCGTTTATTTCATATGAAATAAGATATAACTTATTGATTTTAGTGTGTTTTAATATTTGTATTGACTATTTTTTTACTATTTAATATGCTGTTTTTTATGAAAGGAATATAAAAAATGGCAAAAATAATATCATTTGCGAATCAAAAGGGCGGGGTGGGTAAAACCACAACTGCGATTAATATTGCGGCGTCATTGGCGGCAATAAAAAAACGTGTTTTATTAATAGATCTGGATTCCCAAGGTAATGCCGGAACCGGTCTTGGGTTTGTTCGTGCTTCGCATAAACAAAGTGTATACGGTGTTTTAATGGGAACTGCCAGTATCGGGGAAAATATATTAACCACTGCTGTTCCAAATATGCATTTGTTGCCGGCATCACCAAAATTGGCCGGTGCAGAATTAGATATGTTGGATTTGGAAAATCGTGAATATCGTTTGCGTGATGCACTTAAAACAATTCAAGATAGTTATGATTATATACTGATAGATTGTCCACCAAATTTGGGTATGATTACTATAAATGCTTTGACTGCATCTGATTACGTCATAATTCCATTACAGTGTGAGTTTTTTGCTTTGGAAGGTGTGCAACATCTTCTTTCGACAATCACCGCTATACGGCAGAAATGGAATCCAAAATTGGATATACTGGGTATGGTTTTAACAATGTATGATAAAAAATTAGGCTTAACACGTGCTGTTGAAGATGATGTAAGAAAAACATTTGGTGACAAAGTATTTAAAACTGTTGTTCCACGCAATGTTCGTATTTCCGAAGCGCCAAGCCATGGAAAGCCGGCATTATTTTATGATTTTAAATCTTCTGGTGCCCAGGCTTATTTGCGTGTTGCGACCGAAGTAGTTAATGCACTTGAACAAAGGATGTAAAAATGACTTCTAAATTTTTGGGTAAAGGATTGGCTGAATTAAACGAAGAAATGGGGCAAATACCGGATATATCTGTGTTAACAGGGGCAGAGCGGGTTGTTGTAAAACAAATTCCTTTGGTGCAAATCAGTGCTAACCCAAATCAGCCACGTAAAACATTTAATGAAAAAGAATTAAATGAGATGGCTGAATCCATCAAAGAAAAAGGTGTGTTTAATCCAATTATTTTACGCAGTGTTCAAAATAAACCTTATTTATATGAAATTGTGGCTGGTGAACGCAGATATCGCGCTGCAAAATTGGCGGGGCTTAGTGAAATTCCGGCATTGGTAAAAAATTTGGATGATAAAAATGCGATGGAAATCGCTTTGATTGAAAATGTACAACGTGAAAACCTTAATCCAGTGGAAGAGGCCGAAGGTTATAAAAACTTGATGGAAAAATGTCAGTATGAATTGGCGGATGTTTCAAAATTAATCGGTAAATCAGAAAGTTATATCCGGAATTTAATGCGAATTAATTCTTTGCCAGATTCGGTCAAACAATTAATCAAAGAAGGGCGTATATCTGCTTCGCATGCTCGCACAATTGCGGTTTCTGATGATCCAGAACAATTGGCTCATGATATCATTAATGGTAAATTATCGGTTGCAGAAACGCAAAAACAAGTAAAAAAATCGAATCGCTCACAAAAAAGTCGGTCTTTTACGCAAAATACACTTGATTCTGCATATGTAGAGAAAATTGAATCTAAATTATCACGCCATTTTGATGCGGATGTAAGATTACATGAAAAACGGGGTGGGGCAGGGCAATTTGTTATATCTTTTTCCAATCGTATTCAAATGGAAGATTTAATCAATAAATTATCGAAATAAAAATATTAAAAAACACCGGCAAATGCCGGTGTTTTTTTGAATAACAAAAGTTATATTATTTAACTGTTGTTGTTGCATTACGATTGTATTTCCAAACGGATTCACCAGTACCTTTGACCAATGGACGTTCTTTACCATAAGAAATTGTAGAAATACGAGATGCTTCTACACCGTCATTGACCAATACTTTTTTGGCAGCGTTTGCACGACGTGCACCCAAAGCCAAGTTGTATTCTGTTGAACCACGTTCGTCGCAATTACCAGCGATTTGAATTTTTACATCTTCGTGATTTTTCATGTACAAAGCTTGACCCAACAAGTTGTTTTCGGCTTCGTCAGAAATTTCTGCAGAATTGAATGCAAAGAATACACGTTGATCATTCAAATCAGAAGGTTCAACTATACTGGAACCACCGCAAGCAGCAAGCATTCCAGCAACACCAGCTAATAAAGCAAAGTTTACTATTTTCATGAAAATACTCCCTTGAGTTTTTGTTGCTCAAGGTATATTGTATAATAAAAATATTAAAAAATCAAGGGGAAATCATGATAAATCATGCACTGCAAGATTTAAGTATGGCCGGAGTGTGCTGGGAATTAAGCGAAGAAGCAACAAAACAGGTTGTAAAACAAAAGCCGATACAACAAAGTTTTCAAACGAATCAGGCCAAAACAGAAAACACTGTTATTATTCCGCCAACCGCACCAATTTCTCTGGCTACTGTAAAATCTATGGTAGAAAGACCAGAAAATCCAGAAGCACTTATTCGAATGGTTGCTGAATTCAATCATCCGTTACGCAGTGGCGCAACAAATGTTGTGTTGCCCAATATTGCAACCAATCCAAATGGTTTATTAATAATTACGGATATGCCCAGCAGTGATGATGATTTATCAGGACAGATTTTATCTGGAAACGCTGGTGATATGGTGGATAAAATGTTGTCTGCAATCGAAATGTCACGGGAAAATGTTTCTATTGTGCCGCTTTTGTTTTGGCGCACCCCGGGTGGACGCACGCCGACACGTGAAGAATTAGATTTATCAAAACCCTTTGTAGATAAATTGATACAAATGATAAATCCACGTGTGATAATTACGTTTGGAACATTGGCGACAACTGAAATTTCTGGCTGTAGTCTTAATGATGCGCATGGGCAAGAAATTACAAATGATATCGGTATTATTGTTGTGCCGATGTATCATCCAAATTATTTGATTTTAAAGCCCAGTGCAAAACGAGATGTTTGGTCTGCTTTGCAAAACGTGCAAAAATTGTTGAAAAATGTATAAAAATATTTAATAATGCGTCCATAGTTATTAAAGGAGCATTAACATTAAAACAAATAATAACAATAACAAAGCCCGTGATATGGGGCCACGTATAAACGAAAAAATATTTGCAAAAAGTGTCCAAGTAATCAGTGCTGACGGTCAAAATTTGGGCACAATGAATACAAATGATGCATTAAATATGGCGTATGATGCCGGTTTAGATTTGGTTGAAATAAATGCAAATTCTGTTCCTGTGTTGGTAAAAATTATGGATTATGGCAAATACAAATATGAACAGAAGAAACGTGCTAACGAAGCCAGAAAAAAACAAAAAACCATCGAAATCAAAGAAGTTTGGGTAAAACCATTTATCGAAGAAAACGATTTGAATATTAAAATGAAAAAAGTTTTCGAATTCTTGGACGAAGGCAACAAAGTTAAAATTGCTGTTATGACGCACGGTAATAAAAAAGTTTTGGCCCGTGGTCGTGATGCTGTTCCGCAATTATTTGCCAAAATTGTTGAAATGATTGGTGTTAAGGGAACTTTGGAATCAAAATCTAAGCCCGATGACAGAACAAAATCAATCATAATTGCACCGGCAAAATAAATCACCGCTCGTTTGAGCGGTTTTTTATTTTTCATTGTGTGTTTATTTGTTGCAAATAATGATTTTATGCTTTATCTTTAAATGGTTAAAACAAAGGGTATTTTGATATGGACACAAACAAACTTTCATTTGAAGAAGCATATAAACAATTAACTGAATTGGTTCAAAAAATGGAAAGCGGGGAAATGTCTTTGGCTGATTCTGTGGCCGCATATGAAAAGGGCATTAAATTAAAGGCTTATTGTGAACAATTGTTAAAAGAAGCCGAATTAAAAATTGAAACATTAAAAGTGACAAATTCTGGTGAATAAAATGGCCGAAAAAAACAAACTTTCGCCTGTTATGCAGCAATATGTTGATATGAAAGCTGAAAATCCAGACGCACTTTTGCTGTTTCGTTTGGGTGATTTTTACGAGGCTTTTTTTGAAGACGCAAAAACAGTAAGTGAAGCATTAAGTTTGGTATTAACCAAACGTGGGACAGATGGTTTTGGGGCGGACGTTCCTATGTGCGGAATCCCTTGGCATGCGGCTGATAATTATTTTGGAAGATTGGTCAAAAGCGGATTCAAAGTTGCACTGGTTGAACAAATGGAAACACCACAACAGGCAAAACAACGTGGGCATAAATTTATCGAAAGAAAAGTTGTTCGTGTTTTAACACCTGGCACATTAACAGATGATAATTTATTAACGCCAAAAAAATCTAATTTTTTAATTTCCATTGTTCCAATTGGTGGGGCGAAATTTGATTTAGCAGGCTGTGATATTTCAACTGGGGAATTTTTTATTGGTGAATCTGATTGCATTATCGATGATATGATTCGAATTAATCCGGCAGAAATAATTTATCCTGAAAAAGATGCAGAACACCAAATAATAAAAAATTTACGTGAAATATATAAAACAACACCTGTATATGAAAAGTTATATTTACGTTCGGATATAAACGTGATTGTATCGCATGTGTTTTGTGGAAATGTTCAATCTGATAATCGTGATAATGTGTCTGCGATAACTTTATTGGCGGGTTATTTGTTTAATACGCAACGTGGTGCCAATGTATCGTTTCGTGCACCATATAATTTCAAATCCGGACGACAATTATTAATAGATTCATCTACATGGAAAAGTTTGGAAATAGATGCGCCACTTAATGATGGTGGTACATGTTTGTTGGATGTTATTGATAAAACGAAAACTGCGGCAGGTGCACGAAAATTGCGTTCTTATCTGCGCACTCTACCCGGGGATAAAGATGTAATTTTATCACGTCAAACGCATATTGGTCATTTATTAACAAATCATTCAATTATGGCAGAATTGGTTTCTGTGTTAACACGTACACCTGATGTTAATCGTGCGATATCAAGATTGTTGTCTGGACGTGGCACACCACGTGATTTGAAAAATGTGTATGAATTTTTATTGATTTTAGATTCTGTTAAAATGGTTGGGCAAAAATTGGATTATGATTTATCTGTTAAATTTGAAAATATAAACACTCATGATGATTTAACAAGTGAATTACAATCTGCATTGAACGAAGATTTACCCAGTTTTTTCAGAGATGGAAATGTAATTAAAACCGGTTTTGATATATCTTTGGACAATATGCGTAATTTATCGAATGGCGCAATAGAAACCATTGCAAAATTACAATCACAATATATAAATCAAACTGGTGTAAACACATTAAAAATCAAATACAATAATATATTGGGTTATTTCATAGAAGTTCCTTCTGCAAAAGCAGATGTGTTAATGGCGCCTGAGTCTGGATTTATACATCGTCAAACGATGGCTGGGAATATGCGTTTTACAACACCGACATTAATTGATTTAGACAATGATATTCGCAGTGCTTCTGAAAAAGCCAGCGCAATAGAAAACGAAATCATTGAAAAATTTATTGAAAAGATTCGTGATATATCGACTGATTTGATGAATACGGCGGATTTGGTGGCTGATGTTGATGTATGGCTATCTTTGGCAGAGGTTGCAGATTTATATTCTTGGGTTCGTCCAAATATAACGGAAACCGATGAATTTAATATTGTTGGCGGGCGTCATCCGGTCATAGAATACGTATTACGTGCCAAAGGCGGTAATTTTGTAAAAAATGATTGCGATTTGAACAAATCACCGATTGCGTTATTGACCGGTCCTAATATGGCTGGTAAATCAACATATCTGCGTCAAAATGCAATTTTGGTTGTATTGGCTCATCTGGGGTCATTTGTTCCCGCAACCAGTGCGACAATTGGAATTTGCGACCAATTGTTTTCACGTGTGGGTGCTTCGGATAATTTGGCGGCAGGTCAATCTACATTTATGGTAGAAATGGTTGAAACTTCGAATATTTTAAATCGCGCAACAAAAAAATCTTTTATAATATTTGATGAAATAGGGCGGGGTACATCAACTTTTGATGGCGAAGAGATAAAGGCCACGGCCATGAACGAGCTGGGGATGACCTATCCCGACAA